>JAAYIP010000182.1 GCA_012523435.1 Bacteroidales bacterium
AAATAGTTTACCAAAAGAGAGATAAGATGCCGAAAATGAAAACAAAAGCCGGTGCCAAAAAACGTTTTGCGCTCACCGGTACGGGTAAAATCAAACGGAAGCATGCTTACAAAAGTCACATTCTGACTAAGAAGTCGACTAAACGGAAGCGTAACCTGGGTTATTCTGGGATCGTGAGCTCGTCGAACGAAAAGAGTGTTAAGCTTCAGCTTTCCATGAGGTAGTACCCAACAGGTTTAAATTTAGTTATTAACCAGAATGCAGAGCCAGAAGAGTTAACCAAGTTGACCGCCTGCATTCAAAAAACAAAGAATTATGCCAAGAAGTGTTAATGCGGTTGCATCGCGCAAGAGAAGGAAAAAGATTCTTTCTCAAACCAGGGGAAACTTCGGAGCCCGTGGTAATGTCTGGACGGTTGCGAAAAATACCTATGAAAAAGGATTAGGCTATGCCTATCGTGATCGCCGGACAAAAAAGAGGAATTTTCGGGCTCTCTGGATTCAGCGTATCAACGCTGCCTGCCGGGAGAACGGGATCTCTTATTCTGATTTCATGGGTAAAATGATTAAAAGCGGTGTTGAGCTGAACCGTAAAGTTCTTGCCGACCTCGCCATGAATCAGCCACAAGCCTTTAAGGCCATTGTTGAAAAGGTTAAAACAGTGAAATAAGACAATTTCACGGCACCAATAACCAGGGAAGCCTACGTAAGGCTTCCCTTTTTTTATAAATTTACCCTCCGTTAACCTTTTGAGGGATAATACTAGATGATGCTTAAGATTGGACTGATCGGATACGGTCAAATGGGGAAAGTGATTGAAACCACTGCCCGAAATCGGGGTCACGAAATAGTGTTCATCTTTGATGTCAATAACCGACATGAAATGACCCCAGAGTCACTAAAAAATGCTGATGTAGCCATTGAATTCACTCACCCGGAATCCGCCTTTGAGAATATTTGTGCCTGTATTGAGGCCGGAGTTCCTGTTGTGAGCGGTACAACCGGATGGATCAACCAGTTAGATCAGGTGGAAATACTCTGTAAGAAACACCAGGGCGGGCTCTTTTATGCCAGCAATTTTAGCCTTGGAGTTAACCTCTTCTTTGAACTTAACGACCGCTTGGCAGAGCTAATGTCAAAATATCCTCAGTACACGACACGGCTAGAAGAAATCCATCATATCCGAAAGGCTGATGCTCCGAGTGGCACAGCATTATCATTGCTAAACCAGATGATCGAACGAATCGATCGCCTACAAGGCTGGTCAGATCAACTGATCCCGGGTCAAGATGAAATCCAGGTAACCTCCATTCGGGAAGGAGAAGTTGCTGGTATTCATGAAATCCATTACACTTCTAACGAGGATAAGATCACCATCCGGCACGAAGCTTTTAATCGAAAAGGATTTGCTACCGGCGCAATTCTGGCCGCCGAATTCATGCCCGGCAAACAGGGCATTTTCACGATGAAAGACCTTCTTTCGATCTGACGAATTTATCTACTCCATGAGATGGCTCTGGTTCCTATTCGCTGCTCTACTCTGTTTTCTGGCGGCCCTCTTTACACGGCAACCGCTGGTTCTCCTATCATTGGTACCCCTGCTCGACATCCTGATTACCCATACCGTTAAATGGCCCTGGATTAATAACCATCCGAAAAAGAAAAGAAAAACCTGGATCGGTCTTCTCATCTGGGCTATCCTTACTGGCTTGATTATTCGAATCTTCGTACTTGATAGTCTCTATGTTGGAGATGATCACTCCCGTAATGAACTGCAACAAGGCGATTGCGTCCTGATCTCAAAATTATCCTACGGTCCACGATTACCAGTCACCCCACTCCATTTACCCTTTACTAACAATTATCTCCCTTTTAGTAAAACCCGGCTCTCGTACACAGAATGGCCACATCTACAACCAGTTAGAATGAACGGCCTGACTGCCATAAAACGGTACGATCTAATCGCTTTTAACTTCCCCGAAGGAGACTCTGTAGTGACCGGTCAGGATAACCTCAGCTTTTACGCATTGCGTCGCCAGGCAATGATCACAGGAAATGAATCGGAAATGATCATTCAACCCGAATACAGACCGGTTGACCGTAGAAAGATCGAAATAAGTCGATGTAAAGGATTGCCCGGAGACACGATTACCATTGATAAAGGTAGAGTCTTTGTTAATGGAAAACTGGAAGGATGCTTACAAAAAACAAGCCTTAACCACTTGATTGAGAAGGAGATAAACGATAGCTTAGTTAAAGTGCTACTGGACACCTATCATTTAAAAGCCAAGGAAATTAGGAGATATCCTGGATTGGGTATTCTGATGCCTCTCCGAATTGATCAGCAGATCGAAGTTGCCACCTCCTTCAAGACTAAAGTTAACCCGGTGATGCTTAGTTCAGGGCAAGGGGATTACAATATATTCCCACACGATATCAGGTTTCCCTGGAATCGCGATAACCTCGGGCCAATCATTCTTCCCGGCAAAGGGGATTCGGTGAGGCTCACACCGGAGAACCTGCCAATTTATGAACGCATAATTCGCGTTTACGAAAATAACCATTTGGAAGTGAGGAGGAATGAGATCCGTATAAACGGTATATCAACCAAATATTATACTTTTAGGCAAAACTATTATTTTGTTCTTGGAGACAACCGACACCATTCCAGAGACTCACGTCACTGGGGGTTTTTACCTGAGGATCATATAACCGGAAAACCCATTCTCATCTGGTTTTCTTCAAGAGTGGATTCAAATCTGACGACCCGGATATTATGGAAAAGAATGCT
This sequence comes from Bacteroidales bacterium, assembly GCA_012523435.1. Lineage (GTDB taxonomy): Bacteria > Bacteroidota > Bacteroidia > Bacteroidales > UBA12481 > UBA12481. Next base: position 2,791 of record JAAYIP010000182.1, read on the forward strand.
GAGAGTTCCCGTATGAAAATCGACCTAAAGCTGGTCCCCAAAAAACAGTATCTAAAATTTGCTCTTGTTTCACTGTTTTACCTATTGTGGGTCATCTGGTTAGGTAATTATTGGTGGCTATTGGGACTGGTCATTGTTTTCGACCTTTATGTTTCCAGAATTGTGAACTGGACCTTTTGGAAACGACGCCACAAGAAAAATTCTTCTTTTGTAGAATGGATTGATGCACTGATATTTGCATTGATCGCGGTAACGTTTATCAATCTTTTCTTTTTTCAGAACTTCAATATCCCTACCTCATCAATGGAGAAGTCTCTGCTAATTGGAGATTACCTCTTCGTGAGCAAAACCACCTTTGGCCCCAGAGTACCCAACACTCCCCTCTCTTTCCCGCTGGTTCAGCACACGCTTCCGTTGACTAAAGATCGCAACTCATTCCTGACTTGGATTCAAAACCCGTATCGTCGGATGAAGGGCTTACGGCAGATCAAACGGTTTGAACCAGTTGTCTTCAACTATCCTGAGGGAGACACGGTCTGTACGAATCCTAGGTATCAGAGTAATATCAGTTATCATAGCCTGGTGCGACAGGTTGGTCGGGAAGCCATCTGGAATAATCCACGTGAATATGGCCGCATAGTCTATCGACCAGTGGATCGTCGGGAGAATTTCATTAAACGATGCATTGGCCTTCCGGGAGATACCATTCATATTAAGCATAATTGGGTGTATGTTAATGGAATACCGCAAGATACTTTGGATGGGATGCAATTCGATTATCAGGTGGTTACCGATGGAACGCCTATTAATCAGAGAAAGCTAGACCAGTTGGAAATTTATCGGGGTGAATATCAGTTTTCTAATGGGGTTTACATTCTTCCCCTAACTCGAAAATCCCGAGATGAAATCAAGAAGCTGCCCAACGTCCGCTTTGTCGATCAACTGGAAATTCCAGCTGGAGAATCTGACGGCACTTTCCCTTTCAATAATGGTTATCAATGGAATAGAGACAATTACGGGCCTATTTGGATACCAAAAAAAGGAGTTACGGTTCCCATTACGTTGGGAAATCTACCGCTCTATGAGCGAATCATTGACGTTTACGAGAATAATGACTTGGAGGTAAATGGCAGTACCATTAAGATCAACGGAGAATCTGCCAGCAGTTATACCTTCAAAATGGACTATTACTGGATGATGGGTGACAACCGTCACAACTCGGCAGATAGCCGTTATTGGGGATTTGTTCCGGAAGACCACATTGTTGGGAATCCCGCGTTTGTTTTCATATCTTTCAACAAAAACAAGAAGTTTCCGGCCAACATCCGCTGGGAGAGACTTTTTATGAAAATACGCTAATTACTTATCAACTTGTCGTTTATGAAGAAAAGAAATAGGATAATCTGGTGGACGTTGGGAATTGTACTCACCCTACTTCTGGTCAGGGTGTTTCTCTACCAGACGATCCCAGTGAGGGGATTTGAGATGAGTTCCACGCTAATACCGGGCGATCGGGTGATTGTCAACAAGTACAGAATTGGTTGGCGATTACCGGAATCCCTCTTTGGGATATCAGATTTCCGTTTGCCAACTATTAAACCCCTAAAACGAGGTGAAATCATTGCCTTTAATCGCCCTCAGGGACACGATCAACCGATAAATCACAAACCGCTGTTTATTAGTCGAATTGCCGGATTTCCGGGAGATACAGTCTTGGTATGGGACAAACAAGTGTATATCAATCGTGTCATTATTGAACCTCCTGAACTTATCCGCACAGAGTATCGTGTAGTGATGGAAGATGCTGAACTCAGTGATGACTTTCTTCGCGAGCATAGTTTGGATGCTCCCAGGCTCATTGATGATATTGGGATTTACGATATAGATCTGGATCAGTATGCTCGCAAAGCCCTTGATCAGATTGCGGGAATCAGCACCATCAGGTCAACCAAGCAATTTGCAGGCGACTCCTCCGTAGATTATTATCCTCCCTCAAACTTTTTCTTATGGAATCGCGACCAATTTGGTCCGCTCATAGTTCCCCGTAAAGGACAGACTGTTGAAATCTCCATTAATACAGTTGATCAGTATCGTGAAATAATTGAAAATCACGAAGGTAATCAGCTAACCATTGATTGGAGCGGGGTCAAAATGAATGGCCGACCGATTGACAAGTACACCTTTAAGAAAGATTACTATTTCGTTCTGGATGATAATCGCGACCATCCTAATGATTCCAGAATCATTGGCTATATACCCCATGATCATATTCTTGGGG
>JAAYIP010000183.1 GCA_012523435.1 Bacteroidales bacterium
ACACCTCCGCCAGCGGAACATGGATCGCCTCGTGAGTGAGCTGCGGCAAAAGCTTCAGCGGCACTTTCCCAAATACATTGGTCAAATTAAAATAGGTGTAAGCCCGGATAAACTTTGCCTCACCTATCAGCCTGTTTTTCAGGGCCTCATTCATTTCTACAGCCGGAACCGATTGAATAACATTGTTCGCCCGGGCAATCGCCTCATAAGCAAAACTCCAATAATTATTGACGATCCCATTATTGGCATCCGCTACAAACTCATCGATATAGGTGATCTCCGACTGGTCGCCTGGATTACCACCTTTCACCGCATCATCCGAAGCAATATCTCCAAAAATCCAGATAGCATTGTTAAAGCTGGTAAAGGCAATGGCATGATAAACACCATTTACCGCCTGAATCGCCTGCTGATCATTTTGATAAAAGGTGGGCGTGGAGAAACTGCCCTTAAGCTCTTCTGTCAGAAAATCGCTGCAGCCATTGGTGAGCATCATCGTGGACCCCAAAATGACTATGGCACTGAAATATTTGATTATTTTTTTCATAGCTAAGTCTCCTTAAAATGTAATATCTAAACCCAACATCACGCTCATGGCCGATGGATACGTTCCCCAGTCAATTCCGGCAGCACGATCGCCTTCACTTCTGGAGTTATCGCTTACCGTCATTTCCGGATCAAGACCCGAATAGGCCGTCAGGGTTAATAGGTTAGTACCCGACAGGTAAACCCTCGCCTGAGTCAGCCGGAGAGTCTTGATGATTCGTTCAGGTAGCGTATAGCCCAGCTGTAGGTTTTTCAACCTAAGGTAGGAGCCATCTTCCAGAAAGCGGGATGATGGTCTGGCATTGTTCGACTTGGCAGTCCAGGAGGCGCGTGGCTGTGTATCGGAAGTACCATCACCCGTCCACCGCTCATCGAAATAGCGCTGGGTTACTGCAAATCCACGATAGAATCCTTCAATATCCTGGTTAATCTGGAGATAGATCTTATTGCCATAGGTTCCCTGCAGGAATAGCGAGAGATCAAAATTGCGATAGTTGGCCGTAAAGTTAATCCCACCCATCAGTTTAGGCATGGCGCTGCCGAGATAGACGCGATCATCATTGTCAATACGGTTGCTACCATCCTGATCCTTGAACTTCACATCACCCGGCTTAATGTCACTACCCTGATAGGCTGATAAGAGGATGTCGGTCTGGTTCTGGAATATGCCTTCCATCTCCAACAGATAGAACGCGCCAATCGGCTTACCGACAATAGTATGGGTTGCATAAACTCCCGATTCAACACGCCCGCCAGGCAGTGGGGCATCAAGGGCTAACACTTCGTTATGCAGAAATGTCAAGTTACCCCCTATGGAATATCCCCAATCATCCTTATTCTGCCGATAAATGGCCTCCAACTCAACCCCGGTATTCAATACTGATCCGCTGTTGATCCAGGCCGACTCAGCATAGCCGGTCGAGGGCGGGTTCGGTGCCTTAACCAACATATCATCAGTCACTTTATAGAAATAATCAAGAGAGAAAGCCAACGCACCAGTCCACAATTCGGCATCAATACCGGCATTATACTGATAACTGGTTTCCCATTTTAGATCTTCGTTTCCAAGGGCCGACTGTGCATATCCACTCTGCGAGACATTACCGAAAGGATAGTTGTAATAAGGTGATATTCTATCACTTGCAGCATAAAGTCCGATTTCCTGATTACCAATTGCACCGTAGCCCCCACGCACTTTTAAAGTGCTGAGCCAATCCACATCTTTCAGGAAAGCTTCTTCGGAAACTACCCAACCTCCGGAAAGCGAATAGAAGGTCCCCCACTTGTTTTTCCCCACAAATTTTGACGAACCATCACGTCTCAGAGTACCGGATACCTAGTATTTCCCTTTGTAATCATAATTCAACCGGCCAAAGAAGGAAGCCAGGCTGGAAGTAAATTCCGATTGGGTGGTCAGCTTAGTACCCAGACCATTACCAATGAATATCAACTCTTCCTGTTGGACTGGAAAATCCATATCACTAGCATCTATTGAGCGACCGTTATTCTTGATGGCCTCAAAACCAGCCATGGCTGAAATGGTATGGCCATCGCTGATCTCCTTTTCGTAGTTGAGCACATTGTTCACCGTCCAATTGGCCAGTCTGACCTGTGCAATACCCAAACTATTCTTGGC
>JAAYIP010000021.1 GCA_012523435.1 Bacteroidales bacterium
ATTTCGATCAATAATAAGCTGCCTAAGTACATGCAGATCACTGCTATGGAGATCTTTGATGCTGAATTTGAAAAAACGCCAAAGAAAAGTATCAAACGATACCTGTACAAGTAATAAACTATGTTACAAGTTGTTATAGTAGCCGGAGGGAAGGGTTTGCGGATGGAATCGGAGGTACCCAAGCAGTTTTTACTGCTGGCGGGCAAGCCACTGCTGATGCATTCGATCGTAGCGTTCAGGAGGTATGATCCGCAGGTGCCGGTGACGGTAGTGTTGCCGGATGATGAGATCGACAATTGGCAGTCACTCTGCCGGGAGTATCACTTTCGCGAGTCGCACGATATTGTGTCGGGCGGAGAGACACGTTTTCATTCGGTGCAGAATGGCCTTGAAAACGTTGACGGTGAAGGACTTGTAGCTATTCACGATGGGGTAAGGCCGTTAGTTCAGGTTTCGATGATCACGCAGCTGGTGGCAGAGGCGGCGGCTTTTTCGAATGCTGTTCCGGCGATTTCTCCGGGGGATTCGCTCCGGTGGGCTGATGATCAGGGCAACCGGGTATTAGACCGCTCGTGTGTCAAGATTATTCAGACGCCGCAGATCTTTGACCTGCGGAAGCTCAAGCTGGCTTATGTTCAGGATTATGATCCCAGCTTTACAGATGATGCCACGGTGTGGGAAAGAGCCGGCAATCCGGTGCATCTGTCGCTGGGTTCCAAGAGTAACATCAAGATCACCCAACCGGTTGATTTGCCGATGGCGCAGGCCTTGTATTCTCTTTCATCTAGCTGATTAACAATCGATTACCCACACCCCATGTGGGTCGATCTATTTAATTAGGATCATCTTACCCGATTCGATCCCCTGGGGGGTGCGAAGGCGGTAGAAATAGAGTCCGGGGAGGACATCATGGTTCTCCTCATCGCGGGCATTCCAGTTGAAGAGATGTTCGCCGGCGGGGAGGATATGGTTGGCCAGCTGCTTGACGCGGCGGCCACGGATGTCAAAAATCTCTAAGGTGACATCGGTAGCCTGACCCAGCAGGAGGCCAATGGTGGTGATCTGCTTAAACGGGTTGGGATAGTTCTGAATCAGAAGATCCGTCTGTTCCCAGTCGATCGTGGTGACAGGCACGATGCCGTAGGCAGTCTGACTGTACCGGTCGGTCGCTCTGACCTGAATTTTCCAGATATGATTATCGAGTTGCGCCCTTCCCGTCAGCAGCCCATCATCTGTGAGCCGCAGATCAGCCGGGTAATCCAGCGGCTAGAACCGGACACCATAATCTTCGAACGTGATGCGGGTTTCGTGGATCTGTGAATACTTATACAGCCGGCCATCGCCATTTGAGATACCGGAAATCCAGGGATAATCTCCCTCAGGGGGAATGCCTCGGTCACCATAAAGAAATTCGATGACGCCATTGGGATAGAGGCAGGCCATCACCTTCACCGGATAGACCTTAAAACCGGTATAGACTGAGGCGTTCCACTGGAACAAGGCCACAGAATCGGTTAGTTGAACCACCAGATGATCTCCATCGGTATTCACCTGGATATCGGCACCCAAGGGGGTGATGCTTTTCCCTGATCTATAAACAAGCTCATCATCAACGACATACGGATATCCGTCGTATTCATTATCAAAATGGATACTACCGTTGATATCGACCACTAGAGAGCGATAGGTCTCGCCATAAAACGGAAAATCGAAGGGCAGCTCGATCGGGGTAAACTCGATCTCCTCATCAATATCGGACAGGGTGTCGCCCAGGATCTGCTCATATTGGCACACAAACGGCTCCTGGGTATAATCTTTCACCAGCTCCCAGCGATACGGTGCTTTTCCACCGCTGGCAGTCAGCTGAACAGAGAACGGCTCGCCCGGGCTGCATTGGTTATTCAGCGGTGGATCGACCGTCACCGGATCAAAATCCACGCTGCGTACCACGCTGA
>JAAYIP010000184.1 GCA_012523435.1 Bacteroidales bacterium
ATCCATGGTATAACTCGACTCATATTCATCGGTCAGAGTCGTAATTCGGGAATCTGTCACTCCTTCAACATAGTTCACCAGGTCGCCCATGGCATATCCGTTGACCGACCATCCGAAAACCAGCTGAGCTTCTACTTTATCACCTTCGGTAACAGCCACTTCGCGCATGTTGTCGCCCAGGCGGGCAAAGCGTGCTCCCTGGGCATCTCTCCAGGCAGCGGCAGCGCGGGTCCAGACGGCGATGCGCTGCTGAACATCCGGGTCCTGCCAATGACCAACCACCACTTTCCGCTCTAAACGCATACGGGTCAGCATAAACCCATATTCGCGATCACCATGAGCTGATTGGTTCAGGTTCATGAAGTCCATGTCAATATCAGACCAGGGAATATCACGGTTGAACTGGGTGTGCAGTTGGAGAATGGGCTTTTGCAAGGCTTTAAGTCCGGCAATCCACATCTTGGCCGGACTGAAGGTGTGCATCCAGGTGATCACCCCGATGCAATTCGAAACTGTATTAGCCTCCATACAAACCTGGAGAATCTCCTCCGCTGTCTTGACTACCGGCTTAAAAACGATCCGTACCGGAGTAGATTCGGATGCATTCAGGGTTTGTACCATCTCTTTTGAGTGGGCTGCGACTTGATCAAGTACCTCAGGACCATATAGATGCTGGCTTCCTGTTACCAGCCAGGCTTCGTAAATATTCAGATTTTCCATAATTAGTGTTGATAATACATTTATTTTACGAAGATAGGTTTTTTATGTTCCGTCTTACCTGATTCTGACCATGACGACTCCGTGTCTTCCCACCTTTGCAGTGAATCTGTGATTATAGCGGCCCAAGTCTTTCTGTCGCCAGAGATCGCGAACCACGCGTTTCCCGGTGATTCCGAGATCTTCCCAGGTGGCGGTGACTTTGGCGGGTTCTTCGCCCCGGTTGAAGAGTCCTACAGCGATGGAGCCATCCTCCAGCTCCCGTTTCCAGACTTCCAGGAAGCCCTCTTTGGCTACGCGCCAGCCGGGTTTCCCGAGCGGATCCTGGTTGACCTCAATGATTTCGTCGTTGGTGAGGACGTTGAGGGTGAATTCATCCAGCCTGGTGATATCACCACTAAAGATCAAGGGGGCAGCTACAATGGCCCAGAGCGACATCTGGGTGTACTGCTCGTTAGGGGAGAGTGGGGTAGGGGCCGTCTCTCCCTTCCAGTTGCTTAGATAGCCAAATAGCAGATAATCAGGGTCATTCCATCCTCCGGGACCGGCATAAAGGTGCAGGCTATCCTCACTGTACACATCAAAACCATCGCGGAAGAGGGCTTCTCCAATGCCTTCAAACGATATTCCCAGGTCGCCGGCCGTGCGCCAGCTGTGACCGCCAACCTGACGACCCCACTTCCACACTTCTCCCATACCGTATTGACAGAGGTTGAGGACGATATCCCGTGGCTGCTGTTCTAAGATACTGCTAATTAGTTGATAAGGTTTCTGCAGCTCCGCCAGGCTCCGGTCGGCCGCGATGCGGCCATAACTGCACCAGTCGTATTTTAGGAAATCGAATTCCCACTCCACGAACTGCTTAACATCTTGTTCTTCAAAGCTATAGGCGCTAACGTGTCCGGCGCAGGTGAACGGTCCGGGAGAGGTGTAGGTGCCGGCCAACAGACCTTTTGAATGGATGTAATCGACCATCCCTTTCATATTGGGAAAGCGCTTATTGGTGATCAGGTTACCTTCGGCATCCCTGGGCTCACCATTGATTTCGGGATTATCGGAGGAGGGTTTGATCGACCAACAGTCGTCGATGTTCACATACCTATACCCATGGTCGGCCATTCCGGTTTCCACCATGGCGTCGGCTGCATCACGCATAATCTGCTCTGTCACATGGTTTTCCCAGACATACCAGCTGTTCCAGCCCATATGCGGGGTGAGTGCCAGCGTGTTACCCACGACGAGTTTAAAATCTCTCTCGGCGGTTGCCAGACTGTTGGATACGCTGAATTTCATCCGATATTCGCCTGGTTCGGCCACTGCTCCGGTGATGATGCCGGTGGAGCTATCCACTTCAAGGCCATCGGGTAGGTTTTTTACTTCATAGCTCATGGGGCGATCGCCGGTGGCAGCGATTTTAAATAGTACAGGGTTGCCGGGACGCACACCCCAAACGCGGGTGCCGTTGATCCGAGGCTTTGGCCCGGGCTTGGGTGTGAGAATCTCAGCCTTCTCAATCACCGGCTTCCAGGCTGTGATGCCATCAACCCGGCCGCTAAAGCGCGCATTTACCCAGTTGGCATGGTCAAAGTCAATGCCATCACCACCATCTCTAACCTCCAGGGTTAGCTCTGATATGCCCCTGATCTCCAGATCAACCGAAATGGCCTGATCCCCAGGCTTTACCACCGAAGTCTCCCACAGCAGCTGATCATCGCCCACGATATGAAAGGAGACCGATCCACCCGTGCCAAGTGCCGCGTCATCCATCCCTACCAGCGCCGTGAAACGTACCGGTTTTTTCTTCAAAAGGATGCGAATGGTGCTGTTGGCATGTGTTCCGACCCCCTCTTCGTAAATTGTACCAGCAATGCGTAACTCCTTCTCAGTGATTGACTTGCCGATCTGAACCTTGCCCCAACCTTGTTTCGTGGCGGAGAGATCCAGAGAGGAGAGGGAGATTTCTGAATGATGTGAGCAGGAAAGGAGGGAGAGGAGGATTGTGGAGGTAAGGAAAAGCAGTGTACGGAAGGAGAAGAGGCGTTTCATAGGAATGGTTTTAGTTTGTATAAAAGTAAAAATAAAAAGCCGCACCGGAAGAGATCTGGTGCGGCAAAAGAAAGGTGGAGCGGGGATTCCCCGGCACTATTTGGTAGTATGAGGATCTAATAGTTGGTTATCTGAGGGTTCCAGTTAGTCCACTGAAGGGTCCAGTCGGTTCCTCCGAAGGCTCCGATAAAGGTGGTGGCTTCCAGACCCTCGGGTACTTCTACTGCACCGGTCAACAGTGGAGACCCGGCTTTTGGTAAGAAATTGGGGGCTGTGAGCTGAAAGGGATTGTTGACTTGCAGTTCAGCAGTACTGGTGAAGAGGCGATTGGCGCGGGTGGGATCAAGATAGAATGTCTCTTCTCCGGCAGTATTGCCGCTGAAGTTGTCGTTCATCCCTGCCATCACAATACCCTTTAGTTCGACATTCCCTGCCGCACCTTTGCTGTCAGCCATCAACAAACCCCGTGGCCATCCGGCAAAGACAGAGTTGTACACTTCCAGAGCGGTGCGCCGTCTTAGATGCATAGCATTTTGATACAGACTGTTAGCTGGTGAATCAACCGTTGGTTTTGGACCAAAGAGGCTCACATTGGCAAATTTGGGATTGGTGATGGGAGCATTGGTGGAGCCGGTGGCATCGTTATCGGATTCGAAACCGTTGGATTTGGATATATCGGCCACATTCGGATCTCGTAACCCGACTACATACTGCACAAAGCCATTGAAGCCGTAATCGGTGTCGAATTCATCATCTAGTCCGCCCAGAGCAACCAGGTAGCGGCAGTTGACGGTGCCTCCAAACCATTCATAAGAGTCGTCATTGCAGTAGGACACCTGGATATATTCAACGGTGGTACCCCGGCCAACACCCCCGAAGGTGAGACCGTTGATCTCCTTGTCGGGCGCAAAAGCGTACCCGGCGTATTCGATTCTCACATAGCGTAACACTCCGGAATTATCGTCCGGATCGATGCCGCCAAATTTTGATCCGACACCACCCTCGATTTCAGCTTCCCCTCCTGTTGGGTTAATTGGAGCTTTCCCGCAAATAATGATGCCGCCCCAATCGCCGGCTTGCCGTTCCCCGGCAGGCTTGTCGGAAGTGAAAATGATGGGGCTCCCCTGTGTCCCATCGGCCATGATCTTACCACCCCGCTCAATAACCAACGAGGCTTTGGAACCGGTCTTCCCCTGGATCACCGTGCCCGGCTCAATCGTCATCGTGGCACCATCTTTCACATAAACCCACCCGTCGAGCAGATAGCGTATATCAGATTTCAGGGTGATGTCATCCGTCAGGTTGCCACTCAGCACTACCGTGCTGCCCGAAGCCGGCTCAACTAGGATGGCACAGGAATCCCTGAACCCTCCCTCAATAGTTGATGCTAAAACCCAGGTCTCCCCAACGGCGATACCGGTGACGGTCCCATTTTCAGTAACTGTTGCAATTGATTCATTACGAGATGAATAGGTTGCTTCTTTGTGCGTGGCATCCAGCGGTGAGATGGAGATCGTCAGTTGTGCCGACGAGCCGACCTGAAGGGTTAGATTCTCTTGTTCAATCGTGATCCCGGTGACAGGAATCTCCTTGGTACAGGAACTTAATCCGGCCACCAGCGCTAACAGGGAGGCCAAAACAATGGATAGGTGTTTTCTTTTCATTTTACGTTGTCTGGTTAATTTCTTTCACAAAAAAACTCAGACCAGATGACCTGAGTGTTAAGCGTTCATTAAGATAACTTTAAGAGTACCTCCTTTATAAAACGTATTGAATGCCAATGGAATACCAACTACCTGGGCGGTATTGGCGAAACACCTGCCGACGATCGAAGTGAACCGTATTACTTTCGCTGACTCCATAAAAGGAGAGGTCTACATCGGTATGAATACTTTGCTCAAAGACTACCGGCTGATTAAACAGGTCTTTGATACCCACCTTCAACTCCAGATGATCGCCAAACTTTTTTGTCAGCGTGAGATCGACCTGGTGGCGCGGCATCTCGTAAATATTCGGAATATATTCCCAAGGTTGGCTTTTTGGTTGACCGACAATGTATATTCGCGGACCGATGATGTTGTACATCAGGCTGATATCCAGATTGTCCTTCTCCTTCCCAGCGTAAAACAGCCCGAGGTTCAGCACATAGGGCGACTGGCCAGCTAATGGCCGACCCTGCTCGATGCTTCCCTCCGGGAAGTCCACCCGGCTCTGAATGAGTGCTCCATTGAATACCAGAATCAGATTTTGAAGCCACCCAGCATTGCCTAACGATTTCCGTATCTCAGCCTCCACACCATAATTCGTTGCTCCCAACGCGTTGTGATAGGAATATTCCAACCCACTACCGGTCTCAATGTATTTTATTTCGATCGGATTAAAGAAGCGCTTGTAAAAGACTCCGGCAGAGATCAACTCCTGGCGATCGGGGTATAATTCATAGCGCAGGTCGAAGTTATGGATTTGAGCATCAGTGAGATCGGGATTGCCGGAGAAGACGGCATTACTGCCAAAATCATAAAATGGGAACGGAGCAATTTCACGAAATTCAGGTCGATTAACCGATTGCCCATAGGCCATCCTCAGTAAATTTCGATCGTTCACCCGGTAGGTCAGATTAGCCGAAGGGAAGAGGTTCAGCGTATTGATTTCTACCGTCACGGGCTGCTGAAAGCGGTCGTGGCTCGAAAGTAACTGCCGGTTCTTTTCCATCCTGACACCGGTAAATAGGTTAATCCGGGTGCTGATGGGGAGATTGAGCGAAAGATATCCGGCCAGCAACTGATTTGACGCCTGGTATGCATCTGATTTGCTGGTCTCTTCAGCCAGTTTGATGCCAGTAATTGAGTTCATGTGATTCTTTCCAAGTAGTTCATCAATAGGCAGATACTGAATTGTTGGATCTTTCGTCCGACCATCAGCATAGATATAACCCAGTTTTCGGGCTGCAAACGAACGATTTTTGCCTTCAAGAAAGAGTCCGGCTTTAAGGATGGGCTTGAAAGTCCCCCACTCAAATTTTCGGCTCGCATTGAGGGCTCCCGACCAGAGATTTTCGATGGTGTTCATGAACAGACGTCCCGCGTTGCTTGAGAGTGGATTGGCCGGGAATTCAAGAAAGAAACGTCCATAGTTTGGATCGGTGATGTTGTCATTCTGGATCAGCTTAACCCTTCGGATATCGGGTTCCTCTCTTCGGGCATGTGCATATCCCGCTACCCAATCGATCTGAAAATCTTGGTCGCCAATGGCGTGCGTGCCACTGAGTTGCCCGGAATAGGTGAATCGGCTCTTATATCCGTACTCCAGCGAGCGGATCACCGTGTTGGAATAGTATTCGGTCCCGTTACGGAAAAGGCTGGAGGATTCGCCCTGATTGCTGATCAGGTTTCTGAATTCCAGTTTATTGCCTCTTCCAAGATACCACGACCAATTATTTAAGAGGCCCAGATTAACACCTTGTGTGAAGGTGCTATCGATAAAATCAAAATCCATCCCCGACCGGTCGAGTCGGTAATCATATACTGCAAAGCTCCGGTTCCCGGCCACCTGAAGGTTCCTCGACCGGCTGTAGTTGATGGCCGTGATTTCTCCCAGGGAGGTCTTGCCGAGGGTAAACCGATGTGCCATGGTGAAGCCGATTTTCATGTCGGGGAGAGTTGTGGATTCGATTGGTAACCAATTGCTGTTCAATCTCTTACTGAGTTCAATTTGATCGTTGCCCGTGGTGGATTGGAGGTTTTCCGGAAAGTAAGAAGGCAGTCGTCGCGTTCCATCATCCACCCCCAGCCAGTCGAGCCGCCCGCCCTCATAGGATTGGAAGGTGTGGAAGGTGGCTTGGGGGTTGTACAAGCCCTGGAAGCTGACGGTGTACTGATTTTTTTCGGGCATATTTTTCGTGTGGATGCTAATGAATCCTCCGGAGAAATCGGCTGGCAGCTCGGGAGATGCTGACTTATAAATCATCAGGTTGTCGATCATCGACGTGGGGATGATGTCGAAGCTGAAGGCTTTACTGTCGGATTCGCTGCCCGGGGTAGAGGCATTATTGAGCCAGACATTATTATAGCGCTGGTTTAGTCCTCTGACTACCACAAAACGGTTATCGATAATGGTTACCCCCGGAATTCTCCGGATGGCTTCGGAGGCATCCTTATCCTGCGACTGGCTGATCTGCTTTGAGGATATTCCGTTGGCTACCAGTGGACTGTTCTTAACTGCACTGAGCACGGCCACCTCGGTGTCGCTCCTTCTGACTGCCACCACCGTTACTTCGCCGATGCTGGTGGTGGCTTCCTGGAGTGAAATGTTGATCCGTGTGTCGCGCCCTGGCTCAATCTGAATATCGGTTAAGATGACCGGATCATAGGAGATGAAACTCACTCTTATCTGATAGGTTCCCGGCTTTAACTGCTCTAATAGGAACATACCGTTGAAATCGGTGATCGTGCCCTGTTTGATCTGTTCAATCCAGATATTGGCACCGGGTAGGGTCTCTCCGGTTTTCCCATCTTTTACCTGACCGCTCAGCGAACCGCTCTGGCCAAATGTGGTGAACGATAACAGCAAGGTGCCGGTAATGGCTAGGCAGATGAAGCGCAATCTGCTCTTTATCAGTCTGTTATTTTTCATCTGAATACATTTTTTCATCAACCTGATGGCCATTAGCGTCATACATGATCCAGCGACCGATTCTTTCACCCTTTCGGTAGGTCATGTCATATCGGAGCACCCCGTGATCGTCCCAGATTTTCCAGGGGCCCTCTTTCAGGTCATCCCGATAGGAGGCTTCACCCGTGCGGATTCCGGCTTCATTGTATGAAACCCACAGGCCATCGCGCAGGCCCGTTTTGAAGTGGCGTGTTTCCCTGAGCTGACCCGAACGATACCAGATGTTCACCTGACCGTGGATGCGTCCGTTGAGGATAGCCATCTCCTGTCTTATCTGGCCATTGTCGAAATACTCTCGGTATTCGCCACTGAAGGGTTGTTGCTTTTGGTCGTAATAGAGCCCGTCGTCTCCCAAGCTGATTTGCCCGTACATCGGCAGGCAAAGAGTTAGGGAGGAGATGATTAGTAAAACTTTTCTCATAAGATTTGGTCAAATGGATATGGATTAAAAAAAAAGATAGCCTGGGCTTCAGACTATCTTTTCTTCATTTGAGAGCACTGACACGTTAACGTTTAAGCTCAACCTTAACTGCAGTATTTTTATCTGATTTGATCACCAGATCGCGGATCTGGTTCTCTTCGTAGGATACCAGGGTTATTTCGAGTGTATAGGTTCCCGGTTTGACTTTCGGAACCTCAAAATTGCCATCGAGGTCGGTGTAAAGAACCTGTTCACTACCATTGATTTTCACTTGGGCACCGGGGAGCGCTTCACCAGTCTGCTGGTCCACTACGGAGCCGGTGAGGGTGATGGCTATTGGTGTCTCTTTGCCGTTTTTACCGTTTTTTCCTTTATCCAGGGCAGATGCCGGGATAATCAGGGTTGCCATCAACAGGATTATTACAAGCTTTTTCATCGTTTGCTGGTTTTACTGATGCAAACGTAAAGCAGTAATGTTACCTCAATTTGATGGTAATGTTAAGTTTAGATTAACTCCGCCTTTAATCCCGGAGGATCTTATTCCTTTTTCTTTCTTTCCACAAATCCGGAGTCTTTATGATCCCGTACCATCGTACGTAGGGCGTCGATCATCTCTTTAAGGTTTTTGATGCCCCCGATGGTGAACCAGACCGTGACGATGATGGAGGTGATCAGATACACCCAGGTATAGGCTTTCCAGAAGGCCATCCAGGTCTCGTTCTTCACTTCGGTGGTGAGGTTGTATATGGTTCCGATGATGAACACGATAGTCCAGACAATCGTCCAGGTGTAGGTTGCCACCACGATTCCTTTATCGCCACGGGTGAATTCCGGGGTTGTGCCGAATACTTTCCACCCTTTGACCGCTTCGCTTTTAACGATATTGCGTTCACCCTCAAGGGCATACTCGCCCCGATGAAGCATTTTGTCCATGTTGAAGGGCTTGCGGGAGGTCAGGAGCGAAACAATGATGTATATCAATGCACTGGATATCATCGCGATAAACCAGAACCACTGTCCATTGATCGGGAAGTTGTCGATCATCTGGTTCAGCACAATGCCAGTAGTGGCAGTGATCGCTCCGGTGATCATAGCTGCCCAGGCTGCTGCGTTGGTTCCTTTTTTCCAATAGAGTCCGCCGATAATGGCTGACCCAGAGCCACCGACATAGATAGCACCTGAGATGGCTAGGAAGAGAAAGACTTTCTGGGTTTGTTGGAAGATGATGCTCAAGAGGAAGATGGTGATCCCCACACCCAGGATTGAGTATTTGAGATATTTGATATGCTGTTTCTGCTCAAACGGTTTCTTGCGCAGCGGCATCAAGCAGTCCTGGATAAAGATGGTGCCCCAGGAGTGCATATAGGTATTATGCACGGTAATCGAGGCAGCTAGCATGATGGCAGCAAAGGCCCCTTTCAGCCCGATAGGAAGGATGTAGTTCAGCACCATCGGAGTTTTGAGCTGGCTCTGCATGGCTTCGTTCCCGGCCCCAACCAAGGTAGCGTTAATCGAGTCGGCCACCTCTTTAAAATCCACATGGTGAAAAATCGTGTAAGCAACCACCGGCACAAACACGAGGAACAGCCCCCACTGCGGGATCAGACGCCAGTTGGTCAACAGATCAGCCATCTTCGCCTCATGCGCGTTTTTCGCGGCTACATTAAATGAGGCGTTGCCCTGCCAGGATAGTTTGGTGTAGATCAACCCAAACATCCCGATAAAGAAAAACCAGATATTAAAGTCTTGTACTTTGCTGGATTTGAATGGATTAATGAGCGATGCATCCGCCGGAGCGGATTCCACTGCCTGGCCAATCTGCGTCCAATCGACCTGTAGAATCAGGAAGATGACGATAATGACAAAGACGATATTGACGAAGACACCCTGGACAAAATCAGTGAACATCACAGCGACATGGCCACCGGTGAGCGTGAAAAAGAGGGGGATAGCCACCACCAGTGCGGTGATCAGGATAAACGTGACTGAATAGGGGCCGATATGACCGATCTCTGGGATGCCACAGAAATAGATGAAGAATCGTGCGGTGCCCGAGGGGAAAATCACCATATTGACGATCCCGGACGTAAACGCCATAAATCCGGCGAAGATCCGGAAGGCGCGACTATACCTCACCTCAAAAAACTGCGCCATAGTCATGGCACGGGTTTGCCGGTAGCGGTACACCACCCATCCGGTGACGCTAATTCCGACTAGGATAATGGTTGTCATCATCTCCCACCAGCGCGAATTAAACCCCGCCGCGAAGTTCTGTTCCATCACCCCGACGATTGTGATGGCACCTAGAGCAGCTGTGCCGTGGAACATCGAAATGATGTACCGCCCGCCGGTGCGACCTGTGGCGAGAAAGTCTGTCACGCTGCGCATCAGGGTCTTACTCAGAAATACCAAGGCAAACATCAACGCAAGCAAAGCAGCGACGATGATCCAGTCGAGAAGGTGGAGGTTCATAGTTCAGGATTGCGATAAAAAGACAAAGTTGGCAGAAATTCCAAAATTACAAGAATTGATCTTTTATAGGTTGGTAATTTCTTGTATAACAGTCAGTTTCAGTGTTCCTACATAATAATCCGGATCAATGCTGATCGCATCAATGGGTTCATCCAGCTTGAGGATGTTCCAGCGTTGGGAGGGTTTTAAAAGATGTGCTTTCCCCTTGATCCAGATTTTCAGCGGCATATCGAAACCCCGGATGCAGTTGCTCCAGCGATAGCGGAGGGTTCCGTTCACGAGGGCATACTCCAGCGCAGGTATCCGAACATCCCGGAGATACTGGTCGAAGACCTTCTGAAGGTTCATTCCGGCTTTTTCACTGATATAGGACTCAATCTGTTCGGTGGTGACGGTTTGGTGGTAGAAATCATGATTCAGTCCTCTGAGGATGGATCTGAAATGCTCATCGTTGTCGAGGATCTGACGAATGGTGTGAAGCATGTTAGCGCCTTTGGAATACATATCGCCCGACCCGCTACGGTTCACATCATACGTTCCGATGATTGGCCGGTCGTTGTTAATATTCATCCGGGTGCCACGGCAGTAGGCTGCTCCGGCCTCTTTTCCCCAGAAATAGTCTACGAACAAGCTTTCGGAGTATGCGATGAAGCCTTCGTGCACCCACATATCGGCTACATCCTTGTATGTGATGTTGTTAGCGAACCATTCGTGACCCGATTCGTGCACCAGGATAAAGTCGAAAAGGTGGCCATAACCGGTACTGGATACGTCGTTACCGCCATAACCATTCCGATAGCCGTTGCCATAGGTAACAGAGCTTTGGTGTTCCATGCCGGGGTAGGGCACTTCCACGAGCTTGTAGCTGTCTTCGTAAAAGGGGTAGGGGCCGAACCAGTGTTCGAAAGCTTCCAACATTTTATGGGCTTGTTTAAAATGTTCTTTTGCTTTCTCCAGGTTATAGCTGAGCACCCAGTAGCTGCAATCCAGCGGGCCTTTCTCGCCGGGATAGATATCGGAGAAATTGACATAATCTCCAATGTTGATGTTCACTCCATAGCTATTGATCGGGTTGGAGACGAACCAATGGTAGGTGCTGCTTTTATCAGGATGTTTGTCGACGCCACGGAGCCGACCGTTTGAGACGTCGATCAGCGGGTCGGGCACCCGAATGCTCATCAGCATGCTGTCGGGTTCATCGTACATGTGGTCTTTACATGGCCACCAGAGACTGGCTCCATCGCCCTGATTGGCACTGGCAATGAATGGGTTACCATTCTTGTCCTGCTTCCAGGCGATCCCACCGCTCCAGGGGGGGCGGGCACTAACCCGGGGTTTCCCCTCATAGTTGACGGTTAGCTCTCGGTATTCGCCAGGTATTTGTGGGGAAGATAACGTCACCCACCAGACATTACCTTCTTTAGTGAAATTCAGCTTTTTGCCATCCTGAGTGATGGAGGTGATCACCATGGGGGGCTGCAGGTCGATCTGCATTCGATCATGGCTCGTTAATACGGTATATCCGATCAGATTCGAGCCACCCAGCGAGCTATCGGCCGGATTAACCCGGATATCGAGGTGGTAGTAAGTAAGATCCCACCATTCACGTTCTGGTGTGATGCTTCCGCGGAGGGTGTCTTGGCGAGTCAGGGTATCCGGACGGCGTTGAGCCTGAAGAGATATTGGCAGACTTAAGATGGCGAAGAGAAAGATGATGACTTTATGCATGATGTTTAGATGTTTGGTAAATTTATCCCTGACG
Organism: Bacteroidales bacterium; assembly: GCA_012523435.1. Taxonomy (GTDB): domain Bacteria; phylum Bacteroidota; class Bacteroidia; order Bacteroidales; family UBA12481; genus UBA12481. The sequence goes on from JAAYIP010000184.1 coordinate 12,090, forward strand.
GCTCTGGTCAATCAGCTCTTGGATTGTGGTAACGGCCAGTCCTACACAAGTATCCGCTGCTCCGTAATAGACATAGACTTCACTGTCAGGTTTGGCGAAGCCTTCGGAATCGAACTCTTTCACGATGATTCCGCTGGGGAACACGACATTAGGAACTTGGCCGTTGAGTTCCCAGATCTCCCTGGGTTCCAGGATATTATAGAAGCCCCGACTGATGATCTGAGCTGGATTGTGAAGATCGGCCAGGAAAACTCCGGCCTGGTATATGTTAGCGCTGCCGAAGTGAGTAGCCACGCCGTGGTAGATATGTAGCCAGCCCTGCCGGGTTTTTACCGGTGGCGGTCCGCTGCCAATGAATTCATCCCAGTAGTGGAACCGGCCTTCGATCACTGGAGCTATCGGTTGCCAGTCGAGGAGGTTGTCGCTGGCGGAAAGCCAGATGGTGCTGCCGGATGTCGGCCCGTCGGAGTGCCGGGCTTTGTTGGGGCGATCGTACCGGAGGTATTGGCCATTGATTTTTTCCGGAAATAGCACGCCGTTACGGATATCTTCGTTTGAGACGATTCCCAGGAAGCGGAACTCCCGGAAATCATCGGTCTGGCCTAGACCCAGCTGGCATCCGGAATCCATATCCATGGCAAACATGATATAGTAGGTGCCTTCCAAATGGGTAATTCGCGCGTCATAGATGTGATAAATCTTCTCCATGATTTTCTCAATACCCTTGAAATCAACAATATGATCCTCCATGGTGAAATGAATGCCATCCTGACTGGTGGCCATGACCATAAATGTTTCGCGCGATCGGCTTTGAGTGCGGACCATCATCAGATATTGATTTTCGAAGCGTATGGCGCCGGGGTTGAACACCGATGAGCAGTCCACCAGATGAGGCGCAATATCCGGCACATCGATGCG
>JAAYIP010000185.1 GCA_012523435.1 Bacteroidales bacterium
CAGTTCACCCTTTTCATAAGCTGATAGACTTAGCAGTTTGGAAAGTGGAGGGAGCTGGCATCGCCGGCTCTTTCTCTATTATTCCGGATTGAGGAGAAGAGGAGTGAGTTATTCTGAAGTTTTCCGATTTATCGTAAAAACTTCAGAAATAATATAGTTTTAAGGATCAATCCTGAAAACTTCAATAAATCCAAAGTTTTAAGGATCAATCGTAATAATTTTGTTATAATGATTGCAAGAAAACGAGGGGGTGGGTGGACGTGTTGATTAAACGACCGGATTATTTTGATAAACTGCTTGCTTACAAAGATAAGGAACCCATTAAAGTCATAACCGGCGTCAGGCGTTCAGGTAAGTCCAGCCTGCTTCTTATGTGGAAGGAGTTTCTGGAGGAAAATCAACCGGCCAGCGATGTTATTTATCTCAGTTTCGAGCATCCATCTTCCTTTAAACTCCATGAAGGTGCCCACTTAATGGATTATCTGCAGTCGAAGACTACAAAAGAGCACGTCTATTTTCTCTTCGATGAAATTCAGTTTGTCAGTGATTGGCAGAAGTACATCAATGGACTCCGGTTGGCTTACAATTGTGATATTTACTTGACCGGTTCAAATTCGGAACTGCTTGCCGGGGAACTTGCTACCTTGCTTACAGGCCGTTATGTTGAGATTGCAGTTTTTCCTTTATCTTTTAAAGAATACCTTTCTTTTCGTGGCTATGAAGGAGGGGAAAATAAAGATCTTTACTTTCGTGACTACCTCGACAATGGCGGTTTTCCCCTGACGGTCATGACAGCAGACGCTTTCGTCCGTGATGGGATCATGAGAGCACTCTTCGACAGTGTTCTGTTCCGGGATGTAGTCTTTCGCGGTGCCATCCAGAACCCCGATCAATTGATGAGAGTGGTTTCCTATCTCATGGATAATATTGGCAATCCGTTATCGGCTTCAAGCATCGCGAATTATCTGACTTCTGCCGGATTTAAAACCTATGCAGATACAATTAGCCGCTACCTGCATCTCCTGGAGCAGGCTTATACCTTCTATCGCGTAGAACGTTACGATATCCGTGGAAAAGAGCGTTTAAAAACCTTGGGGAAATACTACGCGGTTGACTTAGGCCTTCGCAATTATGTTCTCGGCCGGACAGATATAAACCGCGGCTCGCAGATTGAGAATCTGGTATTTCTACGGTTGCTTCAGGCAGGTTACAAAGTTTTTGTCGGCAAATACGATGATAAAGAAGTTGATTTTGTCTGCTTTAAAGGCAAGACCGTGAAGTACATCCAGGTCTGCGAGCGACTCCCTGTGGACAATGACCGTGAGATCGACAACCTCCTCTTGATCCGTGACAATTACGATCGATTGGTGGTGACGATGAACACGCTGGATGTTGGTAGCCGGCGGGGTATTGACATTATCCATATCTATGATTTTCTATTGGCGGACGATGGCAGCATCTAAGGAGTGTGTGGGGCGAAATCACTTCTTGGATTTTAGGATTATCTCACCTTAAAAAGGCCTTCATGATGGCCAGGTAGCCATCCACGGCCCGAGCCAGTTGATCCAGTTCGATGTATTCATTCTGAGTATGAGCCAGGGATTCACGCGATGGGCCGAAGCCAAGGGTCGGAATCCCCTTCTCACCTGCATAGTGGCTGCCATTGGTACAAAAACTGTAATGGGAAAGCTGGGTGGTAAGCCCGGAATTCCTTAA
>JAAYIP010000186.1 GCA_012523435.1 Bacteroidales bacterium
AACAGACCGCCGTCTGGTAACGAGAGGGATTCTCACGATCAAAACCTGGCAGGCTCTGGTTGAAGTGGTACGGGAGTCGCTGTTTCACCGAAAGATCTTCAAGACAGGATTCAGACTGGGGTATATGCACATGAGTCTGGCTTTTGGCTGGTTTATGCTGATATTAATTGGGAATATTGAATCGACCTACTATACCGGCCAGTTGTTTAAGCCGATTTATGTATCAGTCTTCTGGCGATTCTTTGATGCTGGTCCATCGTTTCCGGCGGCTGCCTGGACCCCTGGATTTGCTTTCTGGATGGATCTTTTCCTGCTATTGGTGCTTTCGGGGTTGATTTTTGCCATTATGAAGCGGTTCAAGCCGAAGGTTGTAGGGATGCGTCGTACCACCCGGCATCGATTACCCGACCGTTTGGCGATTTTCTCGCTGTGGATGATTTTCCCTATCCGATTGCTGGCAGAGAGTGCCACCTGTGGAGCCAATGGTACCGGGAGTTTTCTGACGGGTTCCATCGGTAGTCTGATGGCCGCCATCGTGCCGGTGCAGTCACTGGTTCTGCCCTTTTGGTGGGCTTACTCACTGGTGTTGGGGATTTTTTTTCTGGCACTTCCGTTCACCCGCTATACGCACATCCCATCGGAAGCGGTTCTCATCTTTTTCAGGCGATATGGCGTTCGTTTGTCGGAGCAATCACCGGGATACACGAACCTTTCGCTGAATTCCTGTTCATCCTGCGGGATTTGCATTGATGCTTGCCAGATTTCCCAGGCCGATCCGTCTCTACTGGTTCAGAGTACCTATTTTATCCGGTCTTTGCGATACAAAACGGGTTGCAATGGTGATGAGTGGGCCTGCCTGCAATGTGGACGTTGTGAGGATGCCTGCCCGGTAGGTCTTGAGCTGATGCCACTACGCCGGCTGGCTTTACCGGATGCCGGAATTGGCACGGTGCTGAGTCCTGTCGCTCCACGGAAGAGTAACGGTTCGCATCCCAGGATACTCTATTTTGCCGGTTGTATGACTCATCTTAATCCTGGGATAATCCAGTCTATGAAATTGATATTCAATGCATCGCATGCGCTCTGGAGTTTCTTTGATGCCGATGGGCAGGCGTGTTGTGGCCGACCGCTTCGGTTGGCGGGTCAGGCCGATGGTGCCGATCGTCAACGGGAGAAGCTGGAGGCTGAATTCCTGGCCACGGGTGCCAGTTTGCTGGTTACCTCATGCCCGATTTGTTACCGTATTTTCAAGGAAGAGTATGCTCTTCCCGGGATGCGGATTCTGCATCATAGCCAGTATATCAATGAATTGATCGAGTGGAAACGCTTGCGGATAGATAAGCAGGCCGGATCTGCTGCCTGGCATGAGCCGTGCGAGCTGGGGCGGGGCTGCGGGGTCATCACCGAGCCGCGCCAGGTGCTTCAAACTATCTATCAGTCTGATGTTACGCCAACGCTCAAAGGATTATGTTGCGGTGGGAGCCTTGGAGCGCCCGGGCTCGATCCGGTCACCCGAAAAGCCGTCGCCCTTGGAGCCATAAGTCAGCTCACCGTTCATCAGCCCGACTATCTGGCTACCGGATGCCCGATGTGCAAAAAGAGTTTTCTGCCGATCTCCCCGGTACCGGTGGTCGATATTGCGGAGGTTACGGCAGCTGCCTTGGTCAAAGAACCTAAGCATTCGTTGAACCCCGAAACACAAAGGCAAGTTTTGGTGACCATCCCGTAAGCTTTTCTACCTGTGCTATTTACGGATACAGGCTGCCTTTCAGCTCGATTTCTTCGTTATTTTTCTTTTGCATTTTTTCAGGGTTTTGCCTGTAATTAAGCATTTTAGAGCAATTTTCAATATAAAATTAATTGTAAGTAATTAACAATCAGGATATTATAAACTCCCTTCCCAAATGGCATACAACGGAACGTTTGTCATCCACTGTTCTTCCTTATAACCGGTTAATGAAGTCTGGATGGCTTTTGAAGGTTTGTACTTTTCGCAAAACAACCGGAAACTCTTCGCTTTCAGGTCTTCTCCCGATTTTACTTCAACCGGAACTCGTAAAACGAGAGGGGGCGTAAATCGAGGAAATCGACCTTGCCAACCGGGAATGAAACCTTGCTGTGTAAGCCCATTCCGAGTAAGGAATCTGCGGCAATTACATGGTATTGCGGGGCCTTTTCGAAGAAATATTTCAGGGAGGTCACCCCGCGTTCCGCCGACTGTATTTCGTCGAAAACAATCAGCGTATCTTCCTCTGTTATCGTTGTTTGGGCCTGTACCTGGAGCATCGTGATGATCCGTTCAATATCAAAATCAACGGAGAAAATATTTCGTAATGCCGGGGTTTCTTCAAAGTTCACGTAAACAAATTTGGTGTACGATGTACGGCCAAACTCTTGTAAAAGCCATGTTTTCCCCACCTGTCGGGTATCGTACTCCTTAAAATTCGGACTACTGGTTAAGTTTAAAAACAAGGCCTTCGTAGTTTTTAAGGTGCAAACCAAAACGAACGAAGGCCCATGAAGTCACAGCACAAAATTGTAGCCATGTACTATGGATATCTGGCTGGTATATCATTCAGGTTTATTCCGATAACGCAGTGACCTAAAAAAAATCTCAAAATAGAATAGAATTTAACACTGTAAATGCCGGCCTGTTGTTGTTTTACCTACATCGGCGCCAGCCAGTTGACTATCAGGCATTTCTAAAGGCTATGGAAGGGACTCTCTCCTTCATTCTGGGGTGGAACCCCAAGATTGGTCATGCTTAATATCTATAAGAGCCTCCCGAATCCCAATCAGGGCGAA
>JAAYIP010000187.1 GCA_012523435.1 Bacteroidales bacterium
TCTTCAGTCTGGTGCTGATCCTGGTTTTTGCCAACTAGGGAAGTCCCGCCGACGGCGTGACCTCTGGAGCCCGGTAATGGATCTGGAGCAGCAAATGGCTGATAACTGGAGTCTTCAGTCTTGTGCTGGCTTTCTCAATGATCTATGTTCTGAAAATCGCTTGGTGGCAAGTGGTGGCTGTAGTGGCTGTTACCGGAGCATCTGCCCTGTTTACCAGCAGTCCGATGATCCCGATGATCGTGGGTATTGCCGGTGTTAGTCTGATCTCCCTGCTCGACAAGAAAGATGAGGATAACCGGGAATGGATCCTCTCCTCGTGGGGTTTTACCAAGCAGATTGTTCCCCTTCTAGCCATCGGAGTGGTGATTGCCGGCTTCCTGCTCGGCTCAACACATGACGATACCGCCCTCAGAGGTATCATTCCGAATGAATGGATCGCCCGGCTGGTGGGAGGCAACTCAATCTTTTCCAACTTTTTCGCTTCCATCGTGGGCGCTTTCATGTATTTCGCCACCCTCACAGAAGTTCCGATCATCCAGGGCCTCTTGTCGGCCGGAATGGGAAAAGGACCTGCTCTGGCTCTCCTTTTGGCCGGCCCCAGCCTGTCGCTACCCAATATGCTGGTCATCCGCGGAGTAATTGGTACCCGCAAAACAGCCGTCTATGTCCTTCTGGTGGTCATAATGGCAACCATCACTGGTCTGATTTTCGGGAAAATAGCTGTGTAAAGAACTTTGATCGATCAATCATGAAAATACTGATTCTCTGTACCGGGAACTCCTGCCGAAGCCAGATGGCGCAGGGTTTTCTTCAGCACGAACATCCTGAGTGGCAGGTCTATTCCGCCGGAACCCATCCGGCTAGCAAAGTTAACCCACTGGCTATCAAGGTCATGTCCGAGGTTAGCATTGATATCTCCGGAGAGCATCCAAAATCGGTTGACCAGTTCATCGGGGGAGAGTTTGATTATGTCGTCACGGTCTGCGACGGAGCCAGAGAAGTCTGTCCAGTATTCACTGGAAAAGTGATGCACCGTCTCCACATCGGCTTTGAGGATCCGTCTGACCATGAGGGCCCGGAGGAAGAGGTGCTTCCGATCTATCGTAAAGTTAGGGACCAGATTCGTGACCGTTTCTTGAGGTTTCCAAAATAAACCATGGAGGACATAAGTCGATGAAAAAGCTGTCGTTTCTTGATCGGTATCTGACGCTCTGGATCTTCCTCGCGATGCTCGTGGGCGTTTTGTGGGGTCACTTCTCCCCTACTGTGGCGGCTTTCTGGAATTCGATGAGTTCGGGAACTACCAATATTCCGATCGCCATCGGCCTGATAATCATGATGTATCCACCACTGGCCAAAGTCAAGTATGAAGAGCTTGGACGAGTATTCCGCGACTGGAAGATTTTATTGTTATCGCTGATTCAGAACTGGGTGATCGGGCCCATTCTGATGTTTTCCTTAGCCATATTGTTGTTACCGGACATGCCCCATTATATGACCGGGCTGATACTGATCGGGTTAGCCAGGTGTATTGCCATGGTTATCGTCTGGAACGATCTGGCAAAGGGGGACACAGAGTATGCTGCCGGGCTGGTGGCGTTCAACAGCATATTCCAGGTTTTGTTCTTTTCCGTTTACGCTTATGTGTTCATCACGATCCTGCCAGGATGGTTTGGCCGCGAAACCACTGAAGTGAACGTCACCATGCGGCAAATTGCCGAAAGCGTTTTCATTTATCTTGGCATCCCCTTTCTAGCGGGAATGATCACCCGCTTTTCCCTCATCCGGATAAAAAGCAAAACCTGGTATCAGGAAAAGTTCATACCAAAAATTAGCCCACTCACCCTGATAGCCCTGCTCTTTACGATTTTGGTAATGTTTTCTTTAAAAGGCGAATACATTGTCAAGCTTCCCTTTGATGTTATCCGTGTAGCCATCCCTTTGGTGATCTATTTTCTTGTGATGTTCGTCATCTCCTTCTTCATGGCCAAGCGCGCGGATGCCAATTATCAAAAAACGGCCACCATCTCGTTTACGGCAGCCAGCAACAACTTTGAGTTAGCGATTGCCGTAGCCATTTCCGTTTTTGGCATCAACTCAGGTGAAGCCTTTGCTGCAGTCATCGGCCCATTGGTAGAGGTTCCGGTGCTGATTGCCCTGGTGAACGTGGCCCTTCGCTGGAAGAAGAGGTTTAAGGGGGAAAAAGTGATTTAGGGAGTTTCCCGTTTGCTCAATCATACCCCACTGTCAGCATTCAGTACTGAATGATCCGGAGAATCTCCGAAAAAGTATATCTTTAGGTTTTACTACCACTCTCATCTTAACCTAGCCATGTGATTTAGAGTAAATGGAAATAATCGACAACATCAACCATAA
>JAAYIP010000188.1 GCA_012523435.1 Bacteroidales bacterium
ATCCAGGAAGTATCTATCATCTGGCAAAACGCGCAAATGAAATGGGTTGGAACCGACCATTAAAAGCTGTTTCGACCTGGGGTGATAGTCTTTATCAGGCTTATAGAACGGTCATTGAAAATACTTTTAAATGCAAAGTATATGATACCTATGGTTGTGCTGAAGGTTTCCAGGTCGCAGCTCAGTGTGAATATGGCAATTACCATATTCATGCTTTGGATGTAATTGTGGAGTATCTTGATGATTTGCATCAGCCTGTTATGGAGGGTGAGGTTGGGAATCTTGTGATTACTCGTCTACACCCCGGACCCATGCCGCTCATCCGATACCAGGTTGGAGATCTTGGGGTTTCAGCAGCTTCACAAACCTGTGCCTGTGGCAGAGAGCTCCCGTTGATGAAATCTGTCCAGGGACGTGATGCTGATGTTGTTTTGACTCCATCCGGTAACCGGCTGATAGTGCATTACTTTACGGGAATTCTGGAGCATTTTACAGAGATAGATTCCTTCCAGATTGAACAGGACAATCTCGATCACATTTTAGTTCGCATTCTCCCTAACAAAGAGATATCTTCTGTCATGATTGATAGAATTATTCAAGCCTTGAAGGAAAAAGGTGCCAATGATTTGAAAATCGAACTGAAACTGGTAGAGTCGATTCAGCTTTCACCTACTGGTAAGCATAAATTTGTTATTAATACTATGAAAAAATAAATGGGAGATTATAACGGGAGGTTACGCTGAGTTCCACCGTTTTACCAAAGGTTTCAATTTTACTTCCAATTTGGAATGAGCAATCCTACATCGCTGACTGTCTCAGATCAATCTTTTTGCAGGATTATCCGCATGAAAAAATGGAGATTCTTATAGCCGATGGCAATTCCACTGATGAAACCTTGTCAATCATCAATATGGTTTCCTTAGAATCAGAAATCCCGATCTCGGTGCTAAACAATCCCCATGGAATCGTCCCAACCGGATTAAACATACTCTTTCTAATTGTGAAAGGAGAAATAATCATTCGTGTTGATGGGCACACGGTTCTATCCACTGACTACGTACGTCAATGTGTAATGGCATTGGAGTTCACTGGTGTCGACAATGTGGGTGGGAGGATGCGTGCGATTGGAACAACTGCCTTTGGTAGAGCGGTTGTCGAAGCTACCAGTCACCCTTTCGGCATAGGCAACTCGAAATTCCACTATTCAGACAAGCTTGAAGACGTCGACACTGTTTACTTGGGTGCCTGGCCAAAGAGAGTATTTGAGAAGATTGGTCTGTTCGACGAGGAATTAGTTCGTAACCAGGATGATGAATTTAACTATCGGATACGCGAAGCGGGAGGACAGATTTTACTGCACCCATCGATAAAGTCTCTTTATACAGTCAGGAGCACCCCTGAGGCGTTATGGAAGCAATATTATCAGTATGGATACTGGAAAGTCAGAGTGCTGCAAAAGCACCCAAGGCAGATGAGTTTGCGGCAGTTCATTCCTCCAGTTTTTGCTTTATCTATTTTTATTTCGCTCTTACTTACCTTGTTTTTCCCTTGGGGTTGGTTTCCACTGACAATCATCCTTGGGTTATACATAGTGGTCAATCTGGGTTTCTCCATCAGCCTTGCATTTAAACAG
>JAAYIP010000022.1 GCA_012523435.1 Bacteroidales bacterium
AGAATAGCATCTACCTTCCCATGAAGGACCGTTGACATGGATCCGATTGTTTTGGCAACCTGATAACCCATTGCTTTGAGTATGAATTGCGCTTCATGATCTCCTTGCCTGGCATTCTGGTCGGCAGCATAGCCATCGGCGGTACCCAGGTAAGCGTACAATCCGCCTTTTATGGTGATCAGTTCCAGAATCTCTTTCTTAGTGTATTTCCCACTAAAACAAAGCCTTACGAGGTCTCCGGCAGGCAGTGTGCCTGTGCGGCTTGGTGAAAAAGGGCCATCGCCATCAAATCCCTGGTTTGCATCAATCACCCGACCCAGATGGTGTGCCCCAACCGTGATCCCGTTACCCAGATGGGCGATCAACAGGTTCATCTCTTCGTACTTTTTCTGAATGATCTGAGCATACTTACGTGCTACTGTCTTTTGCTCCAAAGCATGAAATACCGATCGTCTGCGGATTTCCGGATGACCGGTGACACGAGCAAGATCATCATATTCGTCCACCACGACCGGTTCGGCAACGCAGGCATAGGCACCCGTGATCCGGGATGCGATCTCTGCCGCGATTAATCCACCAAGGTTGACGACATCATTGCCAGAGACGCCAGATTGTAAGTCTTTGATCATCTTTTCGTTAACCTTGTAAATCCCCGGCTTGACCGGCTCAATTAGTCCACCACGACTGATGACTAGCCCAATATGGCTAATGTCGATGTCATTTTTTTCCAACTCCTGAAGGATTCGCTCCGACCGGGAAATAGTCTGATCGGCATACGTTTCAAACGGTTGTAACTCCTCCTCAGAGTGGTTTATTTTGGTGAGAAAGACCATTTTTCTCTGATGGAAAACCCCAATATGGGTGAAGGGGATTCTCGGGTTTAGTGCCAGAACCATTGGGGTTCCTGCTGGATAATTGCTGTCCATTTCTGCTAATTTTTCCGGTTTGGATTACGGCAAATTTAGTTATTATTGAATCCGATGAAACATTTTCAACCTTTCCGGGTTCTGTTCACATAGAGATCAAGACTGATGGTGATGGCCTGGATTTTGCGTAGAAGGACTCTTAAACAACACCAACGATGAAGAAACAACTGGTATTAGGGCTTGTCCTGTTGATCGGGATCGTAACCCTTCAGGGACAGGTGGTTTACAACCCCAATGTAGCGATCAAACCGATTCCTACTCTGACCGTTTATAAGGTTGAAACTTCTGATACCGAGACGGCTATCACTATTCGAATTCGTAATGATAAAGGGTTGGCACCTTTTACTTTGAAAACAAAGGATCTCTTCATCCGGAGGGTGAGCGAGCCCGATCACCTGAAGCTGCTTAGGTGGGAAAATGCCCCGTTCAGCCCTGAGCGGAAAATCTTTTCATTTCTTAACGAGATTTTCGAGTTTACCCTCATCTTTCAGTCTCTGCCAGCTGGCACGAAATATTTTGACCTCATAGAAAGTGACTCCAGCCGCAACTTTTATCTTCAGGGAATCGTTTTGGACTCCGAATTAAATAAGTTGATTACCAGGGGGTTCAATGCGTTTTCGCGAGGCGACCGCGTAGGAGCCCTAGAGGCTTTTATCGAGATGGCTGAGGCGGATCTCTATTTCGAGTACGGCCTAGCGTACTTTAACATTATTTATCTACTGACCCAGATGAATCGAATTGAGGAGGCGAAAGAGTGGTATGCTCGGTTTCACGAACGCTTCTTTCATGATAAGCAGCTTCTTGAAAATGAACTGGTCAGGCTAGGCATCAGCAGTAAGCTGAATTAGGACTGATGATCGGTCTCTCGTTTTTTATCGGTAATTTTACTCCTTAAATTTTTCTGTGATGAAATACATGACACTCTTGATGACTCTGGTTCTGCTGTGCTGCGGATCCAAACTCAAAGTTACAGAAGTCACCTCCCAAAAATGGGCGGGTGGCCAGTACCAAACCGGGAAGGGAACCAATTATGTCGTCAAAGTCAAGGCAAAAGCATCATCTGACAAGTTCAAAATAGACGGATTATGGGTCAACGGACTTTATATACCGGTTAGTCTGATGATGGAAGCCGGGAAGCCGGCCGACCGGCCATACAAAAGAGGCGAGGAGCTCTCCTGGCAGGGTGGTCCGGTGTATCGCCCCGATGATCAGGGCACCATGGTTCTGTATCGTGCCGAGGAGAAGTCGGCTCCGGTCGAGATCACCGGAGCGGGAGTTGTTCAATATACGTTGAGGGGGAAAACCAAATACCAGGAGTTTAAGGAGATAAAAGAACTTGAAATGTTGATTTATCCATAGCTAATTATGAATAACAAACTGATATTGATGATTCTTGACGGATGGGGTTGTGGTGTCCGGCCTGAGGCCGATGCCATCAGGCAAGCATCCACTCCGTTCATGGATAGTCTTTTGAAACGCTATCCGCACTCGAAATTAAAGACCTCCGGAGAAGATGTTGGATTACCGGATGGTCAGATGGGGAATTCGGAAGTTGGCCATTTAAATATTGGAGCCGGAAGGGTGGTTTATCAGGATTTAGTTAAGATTAATCGCTCAATCTCAGATGGTTCCATCCGTCATAATGCGGTGCTGGATGAAGCATTCAGCTATGCCCGTGACCATGGCCGGCGAGTTCATTTTGTCGGGTTGCTTTCCGATGGAGGCGTGCATTCCATGGATCGCCATCTGTATGCATTATGCGACCTGACACGGGATTATGGCCTCGACAAAGTGTTTATTCATGCGATCACCGATGGGCGGGACACCGATCCATTTAGCGGCCTGGGCTACATCCGGAATCTTGAGGACCATCTCAGCCGGTCGAACGGAACCATTGCCAGCCTTATTGGACGGTATTACGCCATGGACCGCGACAAGCGCTGGGAGCGGATCAAGCTGGGCTATGATCTTTATGTTCACGGCAAAGGAAAGCCTTTCACCAATATCCTGGATGCCATTCAGGATAGCTATGACGAAGGAATTACGGATGAGTTTATTAAACCGGTGGTCCGGGTAGATGAATCAGGCCAGCCAGTTGCCGTGATTGAGGAGGATGACGTGGTTATCTGCTTTAATTTCCGGAGCGACAGGTTGCGGGAGATGACGGTGGTACTCACACAGAAGGATATGCCAGAAGCCGGGATGAAAACCATTCCACTTCATTACTACACGATGACTCCTTATGATGAGACCTTCAAAAAGGTGAGCGTGATTTTCGACAAAGATAATGTGACGAAAACCCTGGGCGAGCTCATGGCGGCGGCTGGTAAAAAGCAGCTGCGGATTGCTGAAACAGAGAAATATGCACACGTAACGTTTTTCTTTTCCGGTGGACGGGAAGAGGTATTCCCCGGCGAAAACCGGATCATGATCCCTTCACCCAAGGTGCCTACGTATGATTTGCAGCCCGAAATGAGCGCATATGAGGTGAGAGATGCCGTTGTCAAAGAACTAAAATCCGGGAATCCTGATTTTATCTGCCTGAATTTTGCCAATGGCGACATGGTTGGGCATACCGGTGTCTGGGATGCGATTATCCAGGCCATTGAAGCGGTCGACACCTGTGTCCAGTCTGTTGTCGAAACAGCCATTAAGCAGGGCTATAGCGCGATCCTAATCGCTGACCATGGTAATGCCGATAACGCTGTCAATCAAGATGGATCGCCCAATACGGCTCACTCCCTCAACCCGGTTCCCTGTATCGTTGTGGATGACCGGGTGGCCAAAGTAAAAAATGGCATCCTGGCTGATGTGGCTCCAACAATCCTCGATCTGATGGGGATGCCCCAGCCGGCAGAGATGACCGGGAAATCCTTGGTGGAGTATAAATAGCGGTTGATTATTTGTTTAACATACTAACCCATGCTGGAAATCGACCAAACCCTGATCAGCTTTGAGGTGCTCAGGAAACAGTTCTGTTGTGACTTAAAAGCTTGTAAAGGAGCCTGTTGCGTCTATGGCGACAGTGGAGCGCCTTTAACAGTTGATGAAACCGGGTTGCTGGATGACCATTTGGACGACTTGCGGCCATACATGCGCCAGGAGGGCCTGGAAGCCGTACTGGAACAGGGCCTTTATGTTACTGATACAGATGGCGAACTGGTTACCCCGCTGGTAAATGGAGGGGAGTGTGCTTATGTCGTTTTTGAAGATGGAGTGGCTCTTTGTGCAATTGAAAAGGCCTGGCAGGATAAGGCTATTCCTTTCAGAAAACCAGTCTCTTGTCATCTCTATCCAATCCGGATCAAATCGTACCGGCAATATGATGCTGTAAATTACGACCAATGGGACATCTGCCAGCCGGCATTGACCCTCGGCGAAAAGGACAACGTTAGCCTTCATATGTTTCTCAAAGATGCCCTGGTTCGAAAGTATGGTGAGGACTGGTTTGAGCAGCTCGACTATGCGGTCAAACACCTGGATATCCCACCCGAAGAAGACGGGGGAGTTTGAAAATCTGCGTATATTGAACCCGAAAAATGAATAGAGGAGTAGGTATGAAACATTTTCTCATGTTGGTACTATCCTTGTCTTTCCTAATTTTTCATTCCGCCGCCGCCCAAGAGATTCAAACCGACAAAAACAGGGCAGCTAAGGTTGTCCCAGATGCCTTTGTTGGAAAGAACCGGATATTAATAAATAACCGAATTTATCGCTTGAATGCTCCCTACGTTACTTTGGCTTACGGTCGGGGGTTTAGTACTAGGACAGAAGGTATAGACCAGAACATGACCTTGGCCTATCATCATTTTTTCGATTGGTTTGGGTTAAGGCTCGCTTACCATGCTACATCCGATCTGCAACCCTGGTGGAGATCGTACAATAAACTCAACGATTTTACGCTGGGGCTTGGAACCCGGTATGACAAGCATCCCAAATGGAACCTCGCAGTTTTTGCAGGGCCAAGCCTGGCCTATGGCTGGTACATAGCCTGGAGCGATGTTTTTCAGGATGAGCGATCATTCCGTTTTATGGTTCCAGGTGTCCACGGAGAAATTCAGGCCACCTATCGACCTGTGTATGATCTGGGCGTTGGTCTTTCGGTTTACGGTAGTTACAATAAGTTCTATGCTGTAGCCGGAGCTCAAGTGCACCTATATTTCTCGTTAGCTTATGTCCGAAATTATGATTAATACCCTCATAACATGAACATTACAGAATACATTGAAAAGAACCGGGAACGTTTCCTGGAAGAACTGTTCGGACTGATCCGGATTCCATCAATCAGCTCGATTGCCTCACACAAACCGGATATGTACCGGGCGGCAGAGTATTGGAAGCAATTGTTAATCAAAGGTGGTGCAGACAAAGCCGAGGTTTACGAAACAGAAGGGAACCCGGTTGTGGTAGGTGAGAAGATCCTTAATCCGGCCTATCCAACAGTTCTTGTGTATGCTCACATGGACGTCATGCCAGTTGATCCGATTGATCTGTGGAATTCTGATCCTTTCGAGCCCATCATACGTGACGGTAAGATCTTTGCCCGCGGGGCTGATGATGATAAAGGCCAGTCGTTTATGCACGCCAAAGCATTTGAGTACCTGGTGGCAACCGGGCAATTACGATGCAATGTCAAATTTCTGATTGAAGGCGAAGAGGAGATCGGATCCCCATCATTGGGAAAGTTCTGTGCCGATCATAAAGAGTTGCTCAAATCTGATGTTATCCTTGTTTCGGATACCTCCCTGATTGCTCAGGATATTCCCTCAGTCACGACAGGTCTGAGGGGGTTAACCTATCTACAAATCGAAGTGACCGGACCCAACCGCGACCTCCACTCAGGCCTGTTCGGAGGTGCTGTGGCCAACCCCGCCGTCATCCTGGCGAAAATGCTCGCTTCGGTGCACGATGAGAACAACCGGATCACCATCCCTGGCTTCTATGATGATGTGATGGACGTGTCGGCCGAAGAGCGCGCACTCCTCGCCCAGGCTCCCTTCGATCCTGAAAAATACAAACGCAGCCTCGCTATCGGCGATGTGTGGGGTGAAAGCGGATTCTCCGTGATGGAACGGACCGGAATCCGCCCAGCAATCGATATCTGCGGAATCTGGTCGGGCTACACCGGAGAAGGATCCAAAACAGTCCTCCCGGCAAAAGCTTATGCCAAGGTAAGCTCCCGAATCGTTCCAAACCAAGACCATCATCAGGTGGCTAGTCTCATTAAAAAATACTTCGAATCAATCGCCCCGCCACAGGTCACTGTTAAGGTGGATGTTCTCCACGGCGGACCAGCTTATGTCTGTCCGATCGCCCTGCCCGCCTACAAGGCAGCCGAGAAAGCCTTTACTGATACTTTCAATAAAAGACCGGTGCCTTTTAGATCGGGTGGAAGTATTCCAATCATCAGTACCTTCGAAAAAGTACTCGGAGTAAAGTCTATCCTGATGGGCTTCGGACTGGAGTCTGACGCGATTCACTCACCGAACGAGAACTACCCGTTGTGGAATCTCTTTAAAGGAATTGAAACGATCACCCGTTTTTATCATCATTATGGTGCTTGATCCGGGTGTTAAATCACTCAAAGCCACTCCAATACGGGGTGGCTTTTTTTTACCTTATCCGATAGGTTCCTGGGAAAGACAATCGGGGAAATGAGTTGTGTTTGAAAAATAAGATTTTTGACCTTAAATCAAAAAAGTAATGAAATATTTGAATGAGATCAGAAAAATTAGGGGGTGGTTCAAAAATAATCGATAGTTTTTCGGAATATACCCCCAATAATTGATAGCATTGCACCGAAATTTAACTTTTTTAGTCATAACCCATATTAAATCCAAGCTGAAATCATGTCAAACATTCGTACTGAAGCCGTCAGAGAGTTATTCTCCCGAAAACCAATATCGGTTGAGAGCCCTGGAGCCAAGGTCTCAGATTATTTTGGGACTGCCACGTTTGGTTTAGAAACCATGAAAAAGTATCTGCCCGGTGAGGCCTTTGAGAAAGTCAAGCAGGCAGTGGACACCTGGGGGTACATCGATCGCCGGGTAGCTGATGCAGTGGCAGCTGCGATGAAGGCTTGGGCAATGGAGATGGGGGTGACCCATTACACCCATTGGTTTCATCCGCTGAATGGCTCGACTGCTGAAAAGCACGATGCGTTTTTTGAGATGGGGTTGGAGGGTAAGGTTTTTGAACATTTCAGTGGCAATGCATTGATTCAGCAGGAGCCAGACGCTTCCTCCTTTCCCAGTGGAGGTATCCGGAACACCTTTGAGGCACGGGGTTATACAGCCTGGGATCCCTCCTCGCCAGCGTTTATTGTTGATAAAACCCTTTGTATTCCAACAGTATTTCTTTCTTACACGGGCGAAGCCCTGGATTTTAAAGCGCCCCTCTTGAAATCGCTGTATGCCCTCGATAAGGCAGCCGTGGATGTGTGCCAATACTTTGATAAGAACGTGAATAAAGTGGTGGCTACCCTCGGATGGGAACAGGAGTATTTTCTGGTGGATGCAGCGTTATATCATGCCCGGCCCGACCTGATCCTGACCGACCGGACTCTGATGGGCCATGCCTCGGCAAAAGATCAACAACTGGCCGATCATTACTTTGGCTCTATTCCCGAACGGGTAACTGCCTTCATGAAAGATTTGGAATTTGAGTGTTACAAATTGGGGATACCGATCAGAACAAGACATAACGAAGTGGCTCCCAATCAGTTCGAGTGCGCACCAGTTTATGAGGAGGCCAACCTTGCCGTTGATCATAACCAGTTGCTGATGGATATGATGAAAAGGGTGGCGAGAAAGCATCACTTCCGGGTTCTCCTTCATGAGAAACCATACAAAGGAATAAATGGCTCCGGTAAACATAACAACTGGTCGCTGCTCACCAATACCGGTGTTAACCTGCTGGCTCCAGGAACAACTCCAAAAACTAACCTTCAGTTCCTGACTTTCCTGATCAATACCATCAAAGCTGTTCATGACCATGCCGATCTGCTGAGAGCCAGTGTGATGTCGGCCGGAAATGAACACAGACTGGGCGCTCATGAAGCTCCCCCAGCTATCATCTCAGTGTTTATCGGCCAGTACCTAACCAGAATCCTAAACGAGATCGAAGCCAGGGTGCCTTCTGATAAGATGACTCCCGATGAAAAGACTGAACTGAAACTTGATATTGGCAAAATTCCGGAAATACTCCTGGATAATACCGACCGTAACCGTACGTCACCTTTTGCTTTTACGGGAAACCGCTTCGAGTTCAGAGCCGTTGGGTCGTCTGTTAATTGTGCTGCTCCGATGACCATGCTTAATTCCGCCATGGCCAGCCAGCTCCGTGAGTTTAAAAACCAGGTAGAAACCGAAATCGACAAAGGAATTAAAAAAGATGAGGCCATTTTCAGAGTGCTGCGACGGTATATTATCCATTCCAAGAAGATCCTTTTCGAGGGGAATGGATACTCGGACGACTGGATTGCGGAAGCTGCCGAAAGAGGCTTGTCGAATGTTAAAGATACCCCTGAAGCACTGAAAGCATACATTCATCCTTCAGCCATTGAAATGCTGGATCGTCTTAATGTATTGACTGAAAGAGAATTATATGCTCGGTATGATATCAGGTTGGAAATGTTCACGAAAAAGCTACAGATTGAAGCAAGGGTGCTTGGTGATCTGGCGATTAACCATATTATCCCGACGGTAATCAAATACCAGAACCGTCTGATCGAGAACGTCAAAGGTCTTAAGGAGATACTTCCTGCCGGTGAATTCGCTGACGCGGCCAGCTATCAGCTTAACTCCATCCGCAAAATTTCTAAGCATAAAGCGCTGATTCTTGAGATGGTTACCGAAATGATCAATCAGCGCAAGTTGGCTAACCACCTCGAAGATGTCAGAGATCGGGCTGAAGCATACAACACAAAGGTCAAGCATTACTTGAATGAAATACGCTTTCACATTGACAAGCTCGAACTGATTGTTGATGATGATCTCTGGCCTCTGCCCAAATATCGCGAGCTACTGTTCACCCGGTAAACGATGATCCTAAGGGTTGTCGGCTCTATACCAAGGGCATTATTTGCTTCGTTTTACATTCTAATGAGGCAAATAATGCCTATTTTTACACACTATGGCAGAATCGATGAAACGTATCAACCTGTTACGCTGTATGACCGGCATCCTCCTGGCCGTTCTCATTTCCGTCCCGGCTTTCGGACAGAAACGGGATCGTCTTGCCCAGGCCGACAAAGTCTTTGCAATTGGGGAGTATCACCGGGCCATTGATAAATACAAAAAGGCCTATTCGAAGGAGAAGGACTCCAACCGGAAGAACGAAATCTCCCTGAAGATAGCCCATTGTTACCGGCTCATTAACGAAACAAAAAGAGCAGAACCCTACTACTCCAGGGTGGTCAGAAGGAAAATTGACAATCCCGAGGCCTATCTGTATTATGCTAGAGTGCTGAAGATGAATGGTAAACTGGATGACGCCCGCGCTGCTTATGAAGAATATCTTAAGTTAGAACCAGCGGATACTCAGGCAACAACGGAATTAATGGCTTGCGATTCAGCCATCAGCTGGATAAACAATCCGACACGGTATGAGATCGAAAACATCAAAGATTTTAATACCCGATTCAACGATTACAGCCCGTTTTTTGCCTCCTCTGATTATAAAGAGCTCTACATTACCTCCAGCCGGGAGGGAGGGAAAGGTGCCAAACTGCACGGTGGCACCGGTCAATCTTTCTCCGATATCTATTATACCCGCCTGGATAACAAACAGAAGTGGGCTGTTCCCTCTGCCCTTGATAAATCAATAAATTCTCCCTACGATGATGGCGCTCCGTGGGTTACATCCGATGGAGCAACGATCTATTTCACCCGCTGTCGGTTTGACAAGCAGGAAGAGTTGGGGTGTCAGGTGCTGATGGCTAAGAGACAGGGTACCCGTTGGGCCGATCCGGTTGTGCTCCCAATTGCCAAGGATTCAGTCGTGGTGGCCCATCCCAGCCTGACAAACGATGAACTGACGATGTTCTTCACTAGCGATATGCTTGGTGGCCAAGGGGGAAAGGATATCTGGATGGTCAAACGGGAAAGCGCCAGCGGAACCTTCGGCGAACCGATGAATCTCGGTTCTGAAATTAATACTCCGGGTAACGAAATGTTCCCCTTTGTGAAGAATGATTCTCTCTTCTATTTTGCCTCCGATGGACATCTCGGAATGGGCGGTCTCGATATTTTCAAAGCATCCCTGAATCCTGACGGAACCTGGGCGGTGGAAAATATGAAGTACCCGATCAATAGCCTTGCAGATGATTTCGGTATCATTTTCCAGGAAGAGGAGGAGCGGGGATATTTTGTCTCATCCCGGACGGATAACGCCAGAGGCGGGGACGATATTTACTCTTTTGTACTGCCTGGGAAAGTTTTCAACCTGCTGGGCAAGGTGATTAACGAGAAAACTGAAGAACCCCTGGGAGCCGCTGAAGTGCGCCTGATCGGGAGTGACGGGAATAGCCTCGAATATACCACCGACTCGACCGGAATCTTCTCCTTTAAATTGAAGCCCGAAACAGATTACCTATTGGTGGCATTCAAGCAGGGATTCCTTAATGGTAAAATGCGCGAAAC
>JAAYIP010000189.1 GCA_012523435.1 Bacteroidales bacterium
CCTTCATCTACCTGTTCGTTTCGGGTAACTCTATCAACATCATCTCACTCTCCGCCCTGTCTATAGCAATTGGTATGGTCGTTGATGATGCGATTGTGGTCCTGGAGAATATCTCCAAACATATCGAACGGGGGAGTACCCCGCGCGAAGCAGCCATTTATGCTACCAACGAGGTTTGGCTAGCCGTTATCGTCACCACCCTCACCGTTCTCGCAGTCTTCTTCCCAATGACATTGATAAAAGGTCTAACCGGAGTGATGTTCAGGCAGTTAGGATGGATTGTGTCGATCACGGTTGTCACCTCCACGATTACCGCTATCAGCCTTACCCCGATGCTTAGCGCGAAAATGCTGAAAGTTCGGAAAACCACTAAAAAACCGATCTACGACCGCACCATCATTCCGCTGCTCGATAAGTTGGATGGATTTTATGCCCGATCGCTGAAATGGAGTTTGCGGCACAAACGATTTGTGACCATAGCCGCATTTGCCATCTTTATCGGGAGTATGTTTCTAGCCGGCAAACTGGGGACAGATTTCATGCCCCAGTCGGACGAAGGGCGACTCTCCATCACCGTTGAACTTCAACCTGGTACCCGTTATGAGAAATCCGCTGAATTTGCCCGTGATTTTGAAGGGTTCCTGAAAGGAATAGACGAGGTAGTCCTGATCTCTGCATCCGCCGGTGCTGATGATGAAGCAGGTATCCAGGCTCTCTTCCAGGGATCGGGCTCAAACATAGCCAACTTCACCATCCGGCTACTCGATCGCGAAGACCGGACCCGGACAGTCTGGGACATTGGAGAAGAGATGCGTGTCAAACTGGAAAGTTACCCCGAAGTGACTCAGTTTAACATCAATACGGGCGGTAACATGATGGGTTCCAACTCAGTAGATCTGGAAATCTACGGATTTGACCTGGATGAGTCAACCCGACTGGCCAATGAACTGGAAAAAAAGATCAAAGAACTGGAAGGGGCGCGTAACGTACAGATCAGTCGGGAACCGGCACGGCCCGAGCTGCAGGTTGAACTAGACCGGGTGAAGATGGCCTCGGTCGGTCTTAATACCGCCATGGTTTCCACTGCGTTATACAATAGAGTGACCGGAATGACTGCTACCCGATACCGCGAAGAAGGTAACGAGTACGATGTTGTCATCCGGTTAGCCAAGGAATATCGCAGTTCGATCACGGATATTGAAAACATTGCCCTGCAAACAGCCTCCGGTGCGACAGTCCGCCTTGGTGAGGTTGGCCGGGTCGTGGAACACTGGTCGCCACCAAACATCGAGCATAAACGACTGGAACGCCTGGTCACTGTCTCGGTCACTCCGTATAAAGTATCCACTGGACAAATGGCCATGCAGTTGGAGCAACTGGTGAAAGAGACTCCGATGCCCCAGGATTTCCTGATCGACATCGGAGGGTCATACAAAGATCAGCAGGAAGGATTCCAGGATATCGCATTACTATTGGTTCTCAGTCTAATACTGGTGTATCTTGTGATGGCCTCCCAGTTTGAATCACTCAAAATGCCATTTATCATCATGTTCTCCATCCCGTTTGCCTTCTCCGGCGCCATCCTGGCTCTGTACATCACCAATACAAGCCTCAGCCTCATTGCCGCTCTGGGGATGGTTATGCTGGTTGGTATTGTGGTGAAGAATGCTATCGTGCTGGTTGACTACATCAACCTGATGCGCGACCGGGGTTACGAGCTAAACGAGGCTATCATCCTCTCCGGCCGGTCGAGGCTGCGCCCCGTACTCATGACAGCCCTGACCACCATTCTAGCTATGATCCCCTTGGCTCTAAGCCAAGGAGAGGGGTCTGAACTCTGGAGCCCGATGGGTATCTCCGTGATGGGTGGACTGATATTCTCCACCATTGTCACCATGATCATCGTTCCGGTGGTGTATCGCGTATTCGCCGCCAAAGGGGAGCGCGACAAACAGAAAAAGATTCGCCGCAAGTTTGATTTCCTGGATAAATAGGAAGATACAAAACATGAAAGCAGTACTGATTATCTTTAACCAAGCCCATACCGAGCGGATCGATTTTATGATCGATCGGTTGGATATAAGAGGCTACACGAAATGGGATACCGTCCAGGGGCGAGGCTCCGTTGACGGGGAGCCCCGCATGGGCACCCATACCTGGCCGGAAATGAATTCATCGGTTTTAACTATCGTTGAGGAAGAGAAGGTTCCCGATCTGTTGGCGGGCGTAAAAAAGCTCAATGCCATCAATGAGGAGGTGGGCATCCGGGCTTTTGTCTGGGACATCCTGGAGTCCGTTTAAACTGCTATCTTTGATTCATGACCCCAAAAGAGCGACTCCTCACGGCCCTGAACCGTGGAAAACCCGACCGGCTGCCTGTCTCTATTCATCAATGGCAAGCCTACCATCTCGACCAGTACATGGGCGGCATCAGCGATCTGGATGCCTTCCGGCTCACCGGTTTAGATGCCCAGATCCAGTATGTGGAAGAGATGGATCAGTTCTGGGTGATTGACCCCGATATGGATCGGTTTAATACCAAAACCTGGCGGGACATCCCGGTAGTTATTAACCGGGATCCCGATCAACGGATTGTGCATCACACCATTGATACTCCCGAAGGAACACTCACCTACAAAACCGAGAGTAACCGTAAAACCACCTGGGTTACCGAGTATCTGATCAAACATGATGAGGATATTGAACTGATACGCAAGTATATGCCAGCACGAAGGCTGGCCCTAGAGCCAGTGGCCAAGCGGTACGATGAGGTGGGAGATGAGGGGATTCTTCGGGGTTATGTCTGGGGCGACCAGGCCGGATGCTGGCAACATGCCGCCTGCCTGTACGATATCACAGCCCTGATTTACGCCACCTTTGAGAAACCCGACTGGGTTCATGCTTTGATGAAGATTCTGCTGGACAAGAAACTCACCTTCATCGAATCTATGAAAGGAGCCAAGTTTGACCTGATCGAAACCGGCGGTGGATCAGCCTCCTCAACCGTTATCTCCCCGGCGCTCTTTGAAGAGTTCTGCCTTCCCTACGACCGTCAAATGCATGATGCCCTCCACGATCTGGGCTTTTTGATCTCCTACCACACTTGTGGCGGAACTGTTGGTATCGAGGAGCTGATCATTCAAACCGGCACCGATGTTTCGGAAACTTTAGCACCCATCAGCGTTGGAGGGAACCAGGAACCCTGGGATTTCAAACGCAAAGTGGGCGATCGCCTCGCCGTGATCGGCGGTGTCGATCAGTTCAGCACCCTGGGCGAAGGTCCGGTGGAGAAAATCCAACAAAACGTACGGGAACTATTCGAAAAGGTTGGGCCTAATGGTGGCTATGTATGCGCTGCCTCCGACCATTTCTTTGATTGCCCTCCGGAGCACCTGGTTGCCTTTGCTTTGGCAGCCCGGGAATGCCGTTATTAATCAGAAGACATCCGAAACCTGATATCCAGATTTCGTACCCGGCTAATTCAGGCGCGCAACCGGATATCTGGCCACCCATTTATTCGCTAACCCCAGCTTAGTGTAAGCAAAATACATCTGAGCCATACGGTTGCCTGCCAGCTTCGGATCAGCTGCAACAGCTTCATCCAACAGTCGCCGAGCCCCTGGATTCTCATTCAAATAGGCAAAGATTCGGTCTTCAAGCACCGGATGTGGCGAGAACCACTCACGATCTTCAAGACAAGGATCAAAGAAATTCCAACGGAAGTAAGAATCGGGTGCCTCTGGTTCTAACATGTTCACAATAAAGTAGTTCGACTCCTGATTTACAGGGACCAGATAATCGCCACGATAGTATTGGATTCGCTGGATCTCCTTGCGGGTGGTGAAACGATCGTGAAAATGGTGGCCATTACTTGGTCGAGCCGACCACACCAGGTTGTCGATGTAATAAACCTCCACTTCCATGAGCGAATCGCGGTCGAGACGGATCATCTCAATCTGGTTGATTTTGAGACGTTCAATCACTTCACTCCAGGCTTGGGGTACCACATAAAAATTGGGAGCAGTGACCATCTTGGATGGTTTATACTCATCATAAAAGGGAATAGTGGTGGTAAAAGGTTTGCTGTAGTCATAAATCGACCGCACTTCGCCAGTCAGCGGACTGATGTCGGTTCCACGTTCAAAGCCTCTAAATTCAATGGTTTCGAATTTGGTGCTATCCAACTCATAATCCAGAGGAAACTCTCTTTTCGTCTTAACCATCTGCCGCGATTCTTCTCTTACCTGGAGAATGGCATCCGTGTTCTCATTGGAAAATCCGATCATAGTAATAATGAAATGATACAATCCTTTTACCCGGTCAACATAGGGTTGATAGCACAGGTTCTCGATCATCTGCGGTAGTGAATGAAAGAGGAGAGTATATCCGGTGGAGAAGCGAGGAGTCTGCACATAAGATTCAATTCCCTCCTCGGGCGACTGGTTAGTGTACTCAGCGTAGGGGATCATTGGATAGGGCGTAGTAGCCATTTTTTTGTACATCGCAGGGATCATGGTACCCTTAAAGAAACGTCCTACTGGCTCAGGCATGCTATTGTGCTGTGCAGGTAAATAAGTGACAACATGCTGATGATCAGATCCATTCGTTGCATGAGTATCTAGAAAAATATCGGGATCCCACTGACGGAACAGTTTAACGAACGATTTGGCATTTTCTGTGTCGAGCTTCACAAAATCCCGATTCAGGTCGAGGTTCTTCGCATTTCCGCGGTAGCCAGGATTGGTAGGCTCCGGCTGGTTGGTCCGGTGCCATGGGTTCTGGTAAAGCAGTCCACCAATGCTATACACTGGAATGATGCACACCACCGTGCTATCGAGCAGCTGACGCATCCCGTTGTGATTCCGGAGGATGTCATCTGCCACGATCATACTGGCCTCCATGCCGTCAGGTTCGCCCGGATGGATGGCGTTCATAATCATCACAATGGTCTTCCCCGATTTCCGGATCCGATCAGGATCAAACTGCCGGTCGGCACTCATCACGAACAGATGTAATGGCTTGCCGCAATCGGTAAGACCGCCCTCCAACAACCTTGCTTCGGGCCAGGCCTCATCCAGTTTCTGATAATTGGCAATAACTTCATCATAGGTGGATGATATCTTCTGTTCATAGTTGAGTTTGACTAGAGGCTCATGATCAATAGCTTGCTTAGAGGAAGAGTTGCAACCACTAAAAATTATTGCAGTTAACAAAAGGAGGGAGAGATTGCGTAGCATGACATTTGAAAATTTAGTTTTGGTAAAAATAGCGAACTTC
>JAAYIP010000023.1 GCA_012523435.1 Bacteroidales bacterium
GGTTATAAGGCTGCCTATGAAGGATTTGTGCTGGTAAAAGACCAGGAATGGAGCAGCAAACTGGCCCGATTCGCAGCCCTTCTACCTACTTTGCAATTAACGCTCCCGGTTACGGATGAGTACAAAAAAGAGGTTCCCGGAAGTGACTCAGATCTTGGAGTTTATGAAGCCCTTTATTATGCTGGCGATTGCAACTCAGGCAGCAAAACCATTGCCATCAACTTGCCCAACGACGAACGGGTTCAGATCGAAAAAGGGAGTCGGAAGTTGCAGCTAAAGAACTCCATGCGTGCGAAATTCGAAAAGATCTTGCTTCCTATCTCGGCCGAATTGATTAATCCCGACCAACAGAAGCATATCGGATTTGATGCTTTCTTCGAAAACGTGATGTTCCACGAAGTCTCCCACGGACTGGGAATTAAAAATACCATCAATGGAATGGGCTCTGTGAGAAAAGCCCTCAGCGAACAATACAGTCCAATTGAGGAGGCAAAGGCGGACATTCTGGGCTTGTATCTGGTATCCCAACTGGCCGAAATGGGCGAACTGGGAGAGAAAGATCTGATGGATAATTATGTCACCTTTATCGCCGGAATTTTCCGCTCGGTTCGTTTTGGAGCAACGAGTTCCCATGGGAAAGGAAACATGCTTCAATTCAACTATTTCCTTGAAAATAAAGCCTTTACACGTGATGAGACCACAGGCCATTATACCATCAACTTCGATCAGATGAAAGTCGCCGTCAACGATCTGGCCGCTCTGATCCTCACCCTCCAGGGAGATGGGAACTACCAGGGAGTGAAAGATCTAATGAGCGAAAAAGGGGTTGTCCCCGAGGTCCTTCAAAAAGATCTCGACCGGATCAACAGTTTGGGTATTCCAAAAGATATTGTTTTCAAACAGGGAGTTTCCGTCTTGGGATTATAAAGAACAATGATGAGATCCGATCTGTTAAACCGGTTCAGGGAATTCGCTGAATCCAGGCGGCTATTCCAACAAGGAGAACGGGTTTTAACAGCCGTTAGCGGGGGCAGTGACTCCGTAGCCATGCTAGATCTATTGCTCCGATCCGGGGTAGAACCGATAATAGCCCACTGCAACTTTCACCTGAGGGGAGATGAATCAGATGCAGAAGAGGAATTTGTTGCTAACCTGGCTGATGCTTTCAAGATCGAATTCCATGTCAGACATTTTGATACGAAATTGTTTGCTGCGGAGCGGGGCATCTCAATTGAAATGGCAGCCAGAGAGCTTCGGTATCAATGGTTTGAAATAATCCGAAAAGAATCAGAGTGTCATTCAATCGCCGTAGCTCATCAGGCAGATGATCATGCCGAAACTATTCTAATCAATCTCATCCGAGGAACCGGGTTACGTGGAATGGCCGGAATACGTGAAAAGCAGGGCTTTATCATTAGGCCAATTCTATTTGCTACGCGCGATGAGATTCTGCAATACCTCCGGTATCGAAACCTTCCCTGGAAAGAGGATTCAAGCAACCAGGACACCTACTACACACGAAACAAAATTCGACACACGCTGCTTAAAGATATCCTATCCATAAATCCTGGTTTCCGGCAGGTAGCTATCACCCACCAAACGATTTTCGGCCAAGCTCAGCAACTAATCGATGATTACATCAACAACCTCTATCCCAGCTTGGTAACTCATGAGGCCGAACTGGTGAAAATCAACATCCAGGTCCTGGATGCCAACCCGATCAAAGAGCTACTGCTGAGTGAACTACTGCGACCTTATGGATTCTTGAACCGGCAGATACCACAAATTATCCAATCATTTAACAGCCCTCCGGGTAAACAATTCGACAGCGTCAGCCACCAGTTGGTTAAAGATCGTGACTTGCTGATTATCAAAAAGAAAGAATCATCCGAGAATCGCCGGTATTATATAGATACCGATCACACAGATGAGTTGGCCAACCTGCCTATTGCAATGAGTATCAGACAAAAAATCAAAGGTCCTGAGGAGATTCCGGATAATCCCTGGCAAGCTTGGCTGGATTATGATCAGGTGAGTTTTCCTCTGATTTTAAGGAAGTGGGAATCTGGCGACTATTTCTTTCCATTAGGAATGGGGCAATCAAAAAAGCTGAGTGATTTTTTCATCGACAACAAATTCAACCTGTTCGACAAGCAGGCTTGTTGGATATTGACCAGTGGAGAGAAAATTGTCTGGATCATCGGACATCGCATCGACCATCGGTTCAGGATCACCGAGGCTACCGAGAGAATTTTGGAAATAAAAGTTTCCAACGACCTTATAAATATTTGATCTATCGGCATATCAGGGACTTTCTGTTAAATTTTCTTAACGATTGATAATTAGATTTAACAGCTGTTTTAAAAGATCCCCTGTTTTTATTTTTTTGTACCACACTTAAACAACCTCTAAACAATCAGTTGTTATGGACATTATCGTTGAGAACCTGAGCAAGGTTTATGGGACCCAGCGCGCGGTGGACAATATCTCTTTCAAAGTACATACGGGCGAAGTCTTGGGGTTCCTGGGGCCTAATGGGGCAGGAAAAACCACCACTATGAAGGCGATAACTACTTATCTGATTCCGACATCCGGATCGATCAGAGTGGGGTCCTATTCGGTGCTTGACCAGGCTGAGGAGGTCAAAAAGCGCATCGGCTATCTTCCTGAGAATAATCCACTGTATAATGATATGGGAGTTCTGGACTACCTAAGGTTTGTAGCGGAAATTCAAGGAATCGATAAAAGCAGGATCCGGGAGAGGATCCTCGCAATGGTTAACGTGTGTGGCCTAGAGACAGAAAAACACAAAAAAATTGGGGAATTATCGAAAGGATACCGCCAGCGGGTGGGACTTGCCCAGGCCCTCATTCATGATCCTGATGTCCTGATCCTTGATGA
>JAAYIP010000190.1 GCA_012523435.1 Bacteroidales bacterium
CCCTTGAGATCATGGGATATCATTATATCCATGTTACCAATGGAGCTGATGCCGTGGAAATTTGCAAGCAAAAGGAATCAATATCCTTGGTTCTGATGGATATCAAAATGCCTGTCATGAACGGGATCGAAGCCACCGAGCTAATCCATGCATCGAGGCCTGATTTACCCATCGTCGCCATCACAGCCTACGCCCAAACCGGCGATGAACAACGGTTTTTGGAGGCCGGCTTTAATGGCTATCTCGCAAAACCGGTTATCAAAGAAGATCTCCAGGCACTTCTACAAAAATACCTTCACCCCGCCGGTGGCTGAGCGGAGCAGAAGCCACAACCCTATGCTATCTCAATATCTCTTCCGGCGTGAATAAACAGGAGTTGCCCAACTCCATCGTACCCCAGGAAGACATCCTCCCCTCCCTTTTTCACATGTTCAAGACTGAATCCAACCAACACCAATCCGGCGCTGGCCGACCGCTTATTGACCAGTGATTTAAACGAGACCTGTTCGTCTTCCATGATCCACTCAATATTCGTTTCGGTGATCGGAAGACGCCCGGCTTGCAATAAGCCAGTCTGGCTAGCCTTCAACGACTCCAGCTCGCCCTCGCGGCACACCTGCATGATCCGTATGGACGATTTACGCCAGGCTGGATGCC
Organism: Bacteroidales bacterium; assembly: GCA_012523435.1. Classification (GTDB taxonomy): domain Bacteria; phylum Bacteroidota; class Bacteroidia; order Bacteroidales; family UBA12481; genus UBA12481. The sequence continues at coordinate 658 of JAAYIP010000190.1, forward strand.
CCAAAATGATGTAACTCAGCAAGATCATCAAGTTGGCGTTCTGGAAATCGGCACTCCGAATCCAGATATGAATCCCGCCTTTGAAATTGACCGACTTATTCGAGCTTGCAATAATCCCGATATCGAACGCACCCGCATCAATGAGCCCGAGGTTGTCAATGATGGAATCGAGCCCCTCAGGCTCGTCTTTTGAAAACTCCAGCATGACCAGATTATTCTCCATCCCCGAAATCCCTGGGACTTGAATCGACTGGGCGATCGCCGAAGTGTATGATGGTGAGATCAGGGTATCGATATAGACATGGTTCATCTCCGCATCAAACAACTCTCGCAACCTCGCCAATTCAGCCCTTGCCTGCTCATCTGTCTCCCGTGAAAAATACCCGGGAATCTTGTGGATGTAAGTCCCAAATCCATACTTGTAACTGATCCAGTTGAGTGTCTGGAACGCTGCATCACGCCTGAACGAATTCTCCGATAAACACAGCACACTAGGCCTCCACTCCACCTGCATCTGCTTCTTTTGACGCTTTTGAAGCCAAACCTGCAGATTACGATTCAACTGAAAGAAAGCATTCAGGAAAATCTCTGCCAGCCCTTGCCTATTTCGATGTACATAATTGATATACAGATAGATAAAAAACATTACGATGACCGCTAAAAAAGCATAAAAGGTGCTGATCTTAAACATAACCCACACCGCCGCAAGAAATCCGGTCAGCGAAATGAACCATTTCGATCGAAATGATGGCCGATACGAAGGTGAAGATCCAAAATGGTTGAGGAAGGAGATCAAACAAAGCGATCCATACGTCAGAAGGAAAAACATCGAGATAATCTGAGCCACCGCATTCACATCGCCCAATGCAACAAATACAAAAGCAATAACAATCGTGACTATAGACGCATTGTAAGGCTCATTGTCAGCTCCTTTTCCAGCACTGAGCCAACGGTTCACCCCCTTCGACGGAAAGATGCTATCCCCCGCCAATGCCTGCAAAGTTCTCGGAGCTACCATCACCGAACCAATGGCAGCGGAGATGGTTGAGGCAGCAAGGCCTAAGGGAATAATCAAGGCTCCTCCCAAAGCGATTCTACCCATAATTAGCTGATGATCAATTAACTCCTGTGGCGATGCAGAAGAAGCCAGCTTCCATACCACAAAAAAGTAAATCACCATCCCTATTAGCGTTGCCGAGAGGGTTCCTCGCGGGATGGCACGACCCGGATTTTTCAGGTCGCCCGATAAGCCCACTCCAGCTGTCTACCCGGTAAAAGCAGGGAATAGGATGGCAAACACGATAAAGAAAGCGCCAGTATTACGAAATTTGATAATTCCGAAAGAGAAATCAGGATTGGCACCCTCCGTGGGTTTTCCTAAAAAGAACATAAAAAGACTGATAGCCAGAATTCCCGCTACAACATAAAGCGCCTTCACCCCCATGTTGGCACCCCTTTTTAATATCATGAACGCCAGAACAGCCATCACCGGCAGACTAATTGCCTGACGGGGAAGAGTCCAGCCGAGCGAGTCAGCGACCCAGTTGAAAATAAATTCGAACGATTCCGTAAAAGCTATCACATAAAAAGCCACACTGATCGCCTGGCTCATAAAAAGAGCTAAACCGATCGTACCGCCAATATTCAATCCAAACGATCGGCTCATGATGAAATACTCCCCCCCACCTTCCACACGCTTGTTCGTGGCCAGCTCTGATAACGCCAAGGCCGTGGGAATAGTTACCAAATGACCAACAACGATCACCATAACCGTCCCGATAAATCCAATAGTACCAACGGCATATCCGAATCGCAAAAATAAAATGGCACCGAGGATCGTGGAAATGGCGGTAAAAAATACCGGACCGGTGCCAAAACGTTTGTTGGGTGTTGTTAGTTGTGAGTCCATGTTTTAATTTCGTAGGCCATACAAGATAGAAAAAAACAATTCATAAGTACTGAATTATTCCTTAGCCAAACAACCAAATCATGACGAAAGACTGGAAAGAGCGACTTGGCATGGTCTATTCCACCAATCCCAACTATCAGTTTGAGAAAGAAGAAGATGATTCCCAGGATACGCTGATTCCAAAGCAACAAAAATTGATCGTCAGCCTGGATAAGCGCAATCGAAAAGGCAAAGCGGTAACCCTGATCTCCGGATTCATTGGCCAACCAGATGATCTGGAACAGCTCGGCAAACTCCTGAAAACTAAATGCGGAGTCGGTGGAACCGTCAAGGACGGAAACATCCTCATCCAAGGCGATTTTCGTGATAAAGTCGTTGCAATTCTTCATGGCGAAGGATATCAGGCAAAACGCTCAGGAGGATGATGATGGAACAAGTAGAAAAAAACATGGGTCGGATCTTATTGATGTTCATGATCTGGCTGGCACCCGGAACTTTATCCATGGCCCAAACCGATGCCGGCATCACCTGGTGGAACCCAGCAACCACCAAGGTTCAGGTAATCGAAGGACAGGGCTGGGCCGAGGGGCTGGAGAACCCGTACGATCGGCTGCCCGCCTCCGATCAGGAACGCGTAAGACCTCCGGTCTGGAACTTATCGCACCACTCGGCCGGATTGGTCATCCGGTTCCAAAGCAACGCCTCCCGCATCATCGTCCGGTATCAGGTAGAAGGCGCTCTGAACATGAACCACATGCCCTCCACAGGAGTCAGCGGTGTAGATCTGTACGTCAGAAACCCCGATGGCGAATGGCTCTGGGCTGCCGGCAAATTCTCCTTCCGGGATACCATCCGGTACGATTTTGATGGAATCATCACCGATCCGAAAATTCCAGAAGAAGGCAGGGAATACTACCTGTATCTTCCTCTGTATAATCGGGTTACCTGGATGGAAATCGGAGTACCCGATGGCTCCAAACTAAAACCCCTACCAGTCAGGAGCGAAAAACCCATCGTGGCCTATGGCACCAGCATCCTGCAGGGAGGCTGTGCTTCCCGACCGGGGATGGCCTGGAGCGCACTGCTGGGCCGAATGCTCGACCGCCCCATCATCAACCTCGGCTTCTCGGGCAATGGCCGGCTGGAAGCTCCCCTCATCGAACGAATGACCGAAATTGATGCTGCAGCGTATATCCTGGATTGTCTTCCAAATCTCTCAAATAGAGATATTTATAGTAACAAAGAGGTCATGGACCGACTAAAAGCTGCCGTGCAACAGATCCGCGCCGTCCGCCCCAAAACACCCATCATCCTGGTCGATCACGGCGGATACCCCGATGGAGCCATCATCGGCGTAAGAGAAATCGAGTATATCCAGGTGAACCAGTCGAACTACCTGGCATACTATGAGTTATTAGACGAAGGAATCATCAGACTCTATAGATTAGCCCAGGATGATATCGGCCTCTCCATTAACATGACCGTTGATGGCACCCATCCAAACGACCTGGGAATGATGCAATACGCTCGTGCGTATGGAAAACTGTTGAAGAAAATCCTGCAATAATCTATTAGGCTAACCGCTGATCCTCAGCTCCTTAACATCCGTCCTGGCAAACCGTACCGCCATCAATCCGTTGTGGTCGCCCTCGATCTTATGAGGCATCACCTCCCCGTTGATGGTTACCTCCAACTTACGCCTGGAGTATTTTGCCGGAATGCGCAGGTTTATCTCCCGGAGGCTCACCCGTCCATATTTAGTCTCCAATCGGGCTTCAAACTGGTTTTCAGACTTTTGCGACCAGGACCCCCACCCTTCCGGACCTACAAAAGCGCACTTGAAATCCTGGGGAGTGAGTCTGGGATCAAAACCAATGATCCCCTGCGGCCCGTGGCAGAAAAACCCGCTGATGGCCTGGAATACCCCGTAGCTGGCCATAGCCCGTGCGTAGTGATCGCTGCACTCGATCTCATTATAAGGATTGCGGAGGCGGGCGTTGTAGCGATCATGGATGGCTCGGCTCACGACGAGCCCATTTTGCAGAAGATCAGGCTGATCAATCCCTTCGAAAATCATGTGTGCCGCAGCCTGCCATTCAAATCCGCTCATGCACTCATTGAAATACATGAATTGCCACTGCTCCTCCCACTGATCCCGCTTGCCCCCTTTAGGCCAGGTGCACATCAACAAACCTCCATCACCAGCCATGGCATACCATCGTCCGGCCGTGAAATGGCGGCGAAAGGGCCCCACGTCGGGCACGAAATTGTATCGATAGAGCGACCGTAAGGCAACTAGTTGCATACCCCGGTCGAAGATATGCCCCAAACTGACCCAGTGCGCCCAGGTTTGGCCAAAGAGCTGATCGATATAACAACCCGTTCCTACCCCAATAACATCTTGATGCTCTGGATCTTCCAGCTGAATAAAAAATTCCCCATTAAATAGCTCCCGGATGTTCCGGGCACCCTTCTGGGCTATCCCTGAGCAGGTGCGGGCAAAACCCTGATCCCCACGCTCCCGCGCCATCGCCTCACCCGCCCGCAAAGCTGCGATATAGAGCGACGAGATAAAGCTGATCTTCCCGTACCAACTGGCATCCAAGGTGTTAGGCTGTGATCCCTCCAAAATCCCGTCAAGGTCGCCATCCCGATCAATCAGGTACTGAACAGCCC
>JAAYIP010000191.1 GCA_012523435.1 Bacteroidales bacterium
GGGAGTTAAAGAGCCGCCTTTCGCCCGTAATTATTTCGCCCGACAGCTCCTGATGAGTCCTTTTTGCTGCTTCTTTACCCAAAGCGGCGGCGCGGATAGCCATTTTGGGGGCTTTATCGAGCGGGGACATCATCGCATCGTATTGTTTGCGCAGATTGTCAACTTCCTCCTCGCCAATAAAGGTGTTCATCTCAAAGATGACGCCGGATTTGCGGATCCGATCGATCTCTTGGTTGAGCACCACTTCCGGGAGGATCTCCCGGGAGACCGAGTAGCGCAAGGCTCCACCGGGCTGCTCGTTCTGATCAAATATAGTACACTGAAAACCAGCTTGTTGTAAATACCATGCAGCAGATAAACCATAGGGTCCAGATCCGATGATGGCAATATTTTTATTCAGTTTATGGGTAGGAATAATTGATTCGGCAGGGAGGTTTTCCTGTAGGTGATGATCTCCCGCGATTCTTTTAAGCAGGCAGATAGCCACCGGTTCATCGATGGATTTCCGGCGGCAGGCTCCTTCGCAGGGGGCGGGGCAGATGCGTCCCAACACGGAGGGCAGGGCGATATCCCGGATCACGACATCATAGGCTTGCCGGAATTCGCCAGCTGCCAGATGCCTGTTCATCAGCGGGATATCCATGTGGGCTGGACAGGCGCGTTGGCAGGGGGCTTCGCAATCCCCGACATGGTCGCTGAGCAACAGGTCGAGAGCGGTTTTACGTGCCTCTCTTACCTCCTCATCTCCAGTGATGATCTGCATGCCCTCTTCTGCCCGGATGGAGCAGCTCGGGATCATTTTGCCGTTACGCTCATCCTTTACCACACAGATCATACAGGAGGCAAAGTGGGGCAGGTCGCCGTTATGGCACATTGAGGGAATGATGATCCCCAGCATACCGGCGGCTTCCATCAGGGTAGTTCCGGGCTCAACTTCTATCGGTTGATGATCTATGGTTAGGTTAATCATGGCTCCTCAAAATTTATCAATGGCATCCACCGGGCAGATCAGGCGGCAGGTATCGCATTTGATACACTTCTCCTGCTCAATTTCGTGTTTCTCGTGTGGTTTGAACCGGATAGCTTCGGTGGGGCATTTTTGTGCGCAGAGTGTGCATCCGATGCAGTTATCATTGATGGTGTAATGAATCAAGTCGGCGCACTTGCCGGTTGGGCAATGTCCCTGAATGTGAGCTTCATATTCGTCACGGAAGTACCTTAGGGTGGTGAGAACGGGGTTTGGGGCTGTCCGGCCCAGGCCGCAGAGGCTCCCCTTGCGGGTCCATTCGGCCAGCTTCTCCAGCTCATCCAGGTCGGAGGTTTTCCCCTTGCCTTGGCAGAGTCGTTCAAGAATATCCAGCATCCGCCGGGTGCCGATCCGGCAGAAGGTACATTTTCCGCACGACTCTTTTTGGGTGAACGACAGGAAGTAGCGTGCCATATCGACCATACAGTCGGTATCATCCAGCACTACCAGACCTCCGGATCCCATCATAGCTCCCAGCTCAGTCATGGTTTCAAACCCCACCGGGGTATCGGCCAGGCTGGCAGGGATACATCCTCCCGATGGGCCACCGATCTGTATTGCTTTGAACTGATGGCCATTGGGTATTCCGCCGCCGATCTCTTCCACGATCTCCCGGATGGTGATTCCCATAGGTACCTCGATCAGCCCGCCGCGTGCAATTTTCCCCGCCAGGGCAAAAACTTTGGTGCCCTTGCTGGCATTTGTTCCCATGCGATTAAATTCGGTAGCGCCATGGCGCATGATGTAACTGACCATCGCGAGGGTTTCGGTGTTGTTCACCACGGTGGGAGCTCCCCAGAGCCCTTGTTCGGCCGGGAACGGTGGCCGGAGTGTCGGAAATCCCCGCCGTCCCTCAATGGAAGCAATCAGAGCAGTCTCTTCGCCACAGACAAAGGCGCCGGCTCCCTCGTATAGCCTGATCCTGAAGTTAAACGAGCTGCCCAGAATGTTTTGACCGAGGTATCCGGCTTCGGCGCATTGGCGGATCGCCTCACGGATGCGCTGAACAGCCAGCGGATATTCGGCCCGGATATAGAAAAATCCTTCGCCTGCTCCCGTTGCATACCCAGCTATCAGCATGCCCTCCAAAACGCGATAAGGATACGACTCCAACAACATCCGGTCCATGAATGCTCCAGGGTCGCCCTCATCTCCGTTGCAGATGACATATTTGATGTCAGACTTCTGCCGCGAGACCATCTCCCACTTCACTCCTGTTGGGAATCCTCCTCCCCCTCGCCCGCGCAGTCCACTCTCGGTGATCTCCCGAATTACTTCGGCAGGGCTCGTTCCGGTAAGACATTTCTTCAATGCCTTAAACCCTCCATTTTTCTTATACTCGTTGATATCAAGAGGGTTAAGTGCCCCGCGATACTCCGTTGCTATGGAAATCTGCCTGCCGAGAAATGAGGAAACCTCCTTCTCCCGGATGGAGGAAGAGTAGCGATCAACCCCGTCCCAGGTACGGTCGTCCTGAATCGTATTAATCAGGTTGAATGCCTTTACGCTAAGTTTTTTCCAAAAACCGGTCGGGCTGAAGTGCTGCTCAATGATTTGACGGACGTCGCCGGGCTTAACCTGGGTGTACAGAATGGGGTCGCCATTAACAGGCACAACTTCTACCAAGGGAACCTGGTGACACATCCCAACACAACCTACATTCTTTAGCTTGATATTCAGAGAGTTGCTTTCGACGGTCTCTTCAACTGCCTGGCGGATAGCTTCGCTCCCGCTGGCCACGCAACAGGAACCCAGGCCGATTCTGATCTCGCCCTCAATTTCCCGACCCAGGGCAGTCCGGAAGGTTTTATCTTTACTTTTACCGAGCTGGTTTTTAAAATCTTCCAGCAATTTTCCGGCCTGATCGGGGGAGACGTGACCATAGGTGATGCCATCGATCTGGACCACTGGAGCGATCGTACAGCATCCGAGGCAGCTGACCTTTTCCACGGTGAAGGTCCCGCTGGCATCGGTATCCTTTCCTTCCGTGAGATCAAGTTCCCGGCAGATAGCATCATAAACCAGTCCGGCCCCCTTGACATGGCAGGCGGTTCCGATGCAAACCCGTATCATGTGTTTGCCAACGGGTTGTAGCCTGAACTGTGAGTAGAAACTGGCCACACCGATGATCTGGGCCGGGGTAATTGGCGTGATTGCACAGACCCGTTTGAGTGCCACCTCAGGTAAATAGTGATATTTTTTCTGGATGGCCTGCAGAATGGGAATCACCGCTGAAGTCTCCCTTCCGGTGGATTCAATGATTTGGTCTATATCGTTGATATTGAATTCCATCAACTGTTAATTTGCGGCTATGCAATATAAAAACTGTTCGCCCCGGAGATAGATCGTTCCATCGGTGAATGCCGGTGTGACCACCGATTTCTCTCCCAGAACCGGGCTACCCAGCTTCACGGGAGTTTTATCGAGCTTGTAAATATGCATAGTTCCACCCCGATCCATCACATACACTTTTCCGTCGGCGATCATCGGGGAGCCATAAAACCCTTGTCCGAACTCCTCCTCCCAGTACTGATCGCCGGTTTTGGCATCAAAGCAACCCAGCACGCCGTAGGTGGTGGCGATGAATATGAGTCCTTGGGCTACAGCCGGACTCGCGGTTTCGGGAAGGACATCATACTGTTGCCACAGTATTTCAGGGTTGGGGCCCGGCCGGATAGCTACCAGAGAGGCATATTCGTTCGCGGCATAGACAATACCATTGGAAAAGGCTGCTGAGGGGCCCACTTCGCCCGATAGTACATCCACCGACCAAAGTTCCTGGCCTGTTTGTGCGTCGAATCCGGCAACCGAAGGTGCGGAGGTGGTGATCACCTGCATCTTGCCGTCAATTTCCGCCAAGATGGGTGATGACCAGGATATTTTTGATTTTCTGACGGTTTCCCAGATGGTCTCTCCGTTGGCCATGTTGAGTCCGAGGAGCCGACCGCTTTTATTTGTATCGTATTGAACAATAAGGGTTTGGTTAAAGTAGATAAGAGAAGAGGAGTGCCCGTAGTGGTTATCTGGAACCCCTAAGTTTTTGGCCCACACCCGATCGCCATTGTGGGTGAGCGCAATCAAGTCGCCGGTGCCGAAGATGGCATAAACACGCTGGTTGTCAACTGTTAAGGTTGGAGCTGAGAGTCCGGTGTCATTGGTAGTTTTCGGTGCGGTGGCTGGTGTGCCGGGGATATTGTTGGCTTCGGCTTGCCACAATAGATCGCCTGTGAGGCGGTCGAAGCAGAAAACCCATCGGCCCTGGGCATCAGCGCCGGCGAGAAAGAGCTTGGTGCCCCAGATCACCGGTGAATTGTACCCGGGCTTGGGAATCTTAGCTTTCCATTTGATATTGCGCCCGGAGGGACCATCCCAAGTTTCTGGCAAATTCTTTGCTTTGGAGATGCCCTGCCCCAGATGTCCTCTGAAATAAACATGATTTAAGGCGGGAAGAGCACTTACGGCTGTTCCAACAAGTGGCTCGGTCGGCTGTGTCGGCTGATCTGGAATATCAGCGACTTCGACTATTGGCGCAACGGTCTCAATATTAGTATGTTCTATGGTGTCGATAGTGGGTGGGTCGACTTCGTTACGGCTGTCAATTTCCTCCTCCTGCTCGATCAGGTCAATAACCTCCACGTCGCTCTGTGTCTCCTCAGTAACAGCCTCAGCCACTACCTCTCCGGTGAGTTCGCCCTTCTGATATTTGTCGAGATAATCCACAGTCACCAGAGAACCAATGACTGCGCCGATAAACAAGATGGCTCCAATGCTCAGAATCCATCGCTGGGTGACAATCCGGTTGAGCAACAGGTTTCCGCCGCTGATCAAGGGTTCGCCAATCCTGGCTTTCAGGCTGTGGTAGATTCTTAGCAGGACAGCAAAGGCGATTGCACCGGCCAGCAAGAGGAAAGCCCCGGTTTTGATCTGCCACTGACTGGTGAAATAAGCTTTCCGTGCTAAAAGGTCAAGATTGCGGATATCCCGGATCAGGGTTTCGCTTTCGGGGTTCGACTTGAACTGCTCGACCAGCTGCGTAAGCGCCACACTTTCAAGTGGATCATGATACCTGACGTGCAAATAATTCAGGAGCAGCAGCAGCGCCACTATCAGCGTGAACAGGCCGGCAACGGCCATCAATTGGGATACCAGTTTTATCCTGGTTTTTTCATCCATGGGCAATCGTTTTATCGACAGGACAATAATCCAGGCACCTGGCACAACTGTAACAGTCGGCCCGGTTGGCCTGATAATCTTCTTTTCTCCGGAAAATAAGCTGATTTAGGGCAGTCAGACCGATCACCAGTCCGAGGAACCCACCAAGAATCATGGCGCCGATCCGAAATTTTTCTCTGATGGTAGCGGCATCTTCGGTGAGAGTTTCAAGCGTTTGCCCGGATGCTAGAAAGGTCTGGATATCAAGATTTAACGGGTCGCTCCTCAACTCAGGATGAGCAATCAATAGCTCAGCGAGATAGACTGTTGAGTTCGCTCGTGAGAGAAAGACATGCGACAGGCTTCCGATGAACATCCCGACTGCGATCAGGACAGGGATTAGTGCGGCGAATGTGAGGAATCTGCGTGTTTGGGTTCGGGGTTCGGGTTTGGTTTGTTCTGAATCGGGGAAATCAATAGCTTCGAAAGGGCATGCAGTAGTGCAGAGTTTACACTGTACACAGCTGGTTGGATAGATGGAGAGGTGCCATTTAGAGAACCTGGAGGTGAGACTGAGGAGGGCACCATAGGGACAGATAAACCGGCAGTAGGGGCGTGCGACGAAGAGTCCCATGAGCAAAAACGCGATGCCCAGGAGGATCATGATGAATTTGCCGTTCAACCGGTAGATGCCGATGAACGGATCGTACCGGCAGATGATGAAATCGGTGCCGGTTGTGGCAAAGAGAACCGCTAATCCCAGATAGGTCCACGGTAGGATACTCAGTGACTTGCGCAGCCAAACCGGTAGGTTGATGGGCTTGAATATGATCAGATCCTGGATGGCACCTAGTGGGCAGGCGGCGGCACAGAATACCCGGCCAAAGAATAGACTGAATATCAAGGGTAAAAGAAACACCAGCAGTGCCACCAAGGGCAATCGGTAGGTTGGGTCGGCCAGCGCCAGCGCCACGTTTTGAATGGATCCGACGGAGCAGATACAGCCCTGTTTGTAAAATCCAAAATAGAAGAGGGAAAAAATCGTGAGGATCAGGATGCCGTAACGCGATCGCCGGCGGATGGCAACCCAGGCAGTCAGGCTCATCACCAGTACGAGAATTGCCAAGTCGAGGAATTCGAGTGCAGGGCTGCGGGGGGCAGGATGCTCTGGTACTGGTTGGGTATATTCAGTTTTAAACTCCGGTTTAGGAAAGCGTTGCTGGGCATACGAATGGTTCGATGCACACAGGAGTACAATCAGAAGCATAAGGCTACGGATCAGACCGGCTAACCAGTTCATTCGGAGGGTTTTGTCAGGATGTGAACGCACCTTTTATCAGATAAGGATTTTCAATTGGGACTCGTTTGATGGCATCGGATGGGCAAACGCGTGCTATGGCGCACTGGTTGCAGTTATCGCACAGGTCGTGCCGGATCTGCAGGTGCAGGGATCCGTTTCCGAAAGAGGTACATCCTTTGACGCATTTACCGCACCCGTTGCAGAGTTTTTCATCAATGGCATACTCAAAGAAAGGCTCTTCCACAAATTTTCGCTGGATAGCTCCGGTGGGGCAGAGCTGGTTTTCTGCGCCGGTATTGAGATCCATCGTGTTAGGCTTGAAATAGCCCCCGCACAAGTCGCAATAGCCACAAAGATCATAGGCGTGGACACATTTAACTGCCGAAGGGGTCTTGATACATTCGGTAGCACAGCGACCGCACTGGGTGCATTTCATGGGGTCGATCTGCCAGACATACTGACCAGATGCTGATACCCGTCTTTTGAAGAAGATCTGCCCTGTGATAAAGAGCAGAGCTCCCAGAATTGAGTATCGCCCCACGTTGGTAATGAATTTTTTACGATCCATGCTGATCTTTTTTTTCGAATATTCTGATGCTATTCCGATCGAAATCCAAGGCCAGGATCTCCCCGGCGGAGGTAACAGCCAGATCGGGGGCTGTTTTTCCTGTTTCAAAAGATGAGGGAGGGGCCACCACGCTACTCAGTTCTCCAGAGGGTTTGTATTCTTTAACTCTCACGAGCCCTTTCTCGGCTGTCACAAAGAAACCATCGGGAAGAATGGCCATGTGAGCTGGATTACAGCATCCGCTGAAGCCGGAAATGTCCATGGATGGTTTTGCCCAGTGGCTTCGGAGATTCCCGTCTGTTGTGTAGTTTTCCAGGGCGTGCATGCCTGGATTGACGACCCAGAGTTCTCCGTCAGGAGTAAAAGCCACATCGAAATAGAAACTTGGCACGATAAAACCATGGAGATCTTCCGATTCTCTTTTCCCATAGATCTTCCGAATCAGCGTTCCATCCTCGTTAAACAGAAGAAGCACTCTTTGCCCGGCATCGGCCACAGCCACCAATCCTTCATGAAAAGCCACTGAGGTGAAATGTGATGAGTCAGATTCGGATAGATAGCTCCGAATCAATTGACCTTCAAAATTATAGAGTGAAACCAGGTTATCAAAGCCGATGAATATTCCCGATTTCACTACCTGAATGCAGTTAGGTCGTCCGGTTAAAGTCATTTTCGATTCCTGTTGTCCCTCTTGGGAGATCACCTGGAGGTTATTTTCGGTGACCAGATAAATGTGGTTATCAAACCAGGAGATCCCTCGTGCCTTATCCTTGCCCAGCCGGATATTTCTGGTTTCGGAGTAGTGAATCATTGCAGGGTCAACTTTTTCAAACTCGCTGATATCATAGGCATAGGGATTATCGGGGCGCTTATCCAGCTGAGTTGATCGGTGGTCGGTATAAACAAGTACCGCAATCAATCCGGCGAGTAGAATCAGAAAAACATATAGGACTTTTTTGTTCATTTGATGATTTGGCTCTCGTGGTGACTTTCTGTTTTGATCGTTGTAATTATTTTATTTAGAGATATTTAGGCAAAACATGTGTTTGGAGTCTCTCAGGATCATATATCCATCAGCGATAGCAATAGGAGCCCAGGCATCCTGTCCATCGAAGAGTTTGATTTGGTCGATTTGAACATACGAATTAATATCAGGTTTTGCGATAGTCATAGTTCCGTCATCGCTGAGAATGAATAATTTATCATCTGCAATCAGGTAAGGGCCAAGGCCAAAGCGGTTGCCTTTATCGCTGGTCCACACTGGTTTGCGGAGGTTAGATGGGTTGACGCATACCAGTTGATTTCGAAGGGCTCAGGCGTCTTTTGGCTGGATACCGATCAGGTGACCTTTGAAGTAGAGGGAGGTTTGTTGTTCGGTAGCCAATCCTTCCGAAGGTCCATACTCGTCGAGAATCTCCACCTCGAACTGGTTTCCATTGGGCACCAGACGGATCATCATGGAGCCGGCGCCATAGCCTGCTGATAGGAAGATGCGTCCATCGGGCAGGCACACAGGTGATGGGGCCACAACGCTTTTGTTCCAGGCGCTGGTGCTCCAGAGCGTTCGTCCAGCATCCTGGCCATCGGCAGCGATGCCCATCACTCCGCCCACAGCGCTGTACACGAACATTTTCCGTCCGTTGAAAGTCATCGGCATGATAGAGGAGTGCGACATTTTCCAGTTGCCGGGATTGGGGGTTGACCAGATCTTTTCGCCAGTAGAACAGTCGATGGCGACGATAAATGTTTCGCCTCCCGTGGCAATGATGGCACGGTCCTGATCAACGAGAGGGCACTGACCGGTGTACCAGAATGGGATCTCTGGCGAATGTTCTCTTTCGGTATCATAACCCCACAGGAAATCTCCTGTGATCCGGTCGACACACATCACATGGCCCCGTGGCCCCAGCGTTACCACATAGTTCTCGGTAACAGCTGGAACAGTTCTTGACATGCCATGGTTTCGCCTGATAGTCAGTCGGTAACCTCGTTGCCACACCTCTTTACCATCGCTCAGATTGAAACATCGGAGCAGGTCGGCCCGGAGGACCTCATCATAGTCGAGAACATAGACAGCTCCTTGGTAGATTGCCGCTCCGGCGTGTCCTTCGCCCAACTCTTTTTGCCAGACAATTGGTGGCACCTGACCGTTGAAGTGATCAATCAGGGGTACCTTGGTGGTTGAAAGATTATCGAAGGCCGCTCCCCGAAACCGTGGCCAGCTCTCATTTAATGGGCTAATCTCACCCCCGGGGGCATGGAAATACTCTCCGATATTAATCATTTCAAGGGCGGTATCGGATCGTGCCGGACGGTTATCGGCTCCTGGGATGCTTGCCTTGATGGTCCTTGCGGGATCAAATAGCAGCCACCAGGCAAGCAGCAGGGCCCCTATCAGGGCCACTGATGCAACAATAATATGCAGGACCCTACTGGTCAATCAATTATTTCTTCTTGATGTCATAAACCATCAGCACATCGCCATGCCTTAGGTATAATTTGCCGTCATAAATGGCGGGATGAGCCCAGAATGGCCCAGTTCCCCCCTCTAGTTTGAAGGTGCTGATCATCCGAAACTCCGTTGGATCAGGTTTAACCAGCGCCACATTGCCAGTTCGCTCTTCCATCAGGTATAACAGCCCATCGGCAAAAATGATCGGACCTTTGTTTTTCCAATCCTCGTCCCACTGAACCTCACCCGTAGCCCAGTCGAGACAGACCCATCTCCCCTTGCCATTATTCAGCCAATTGGATCCGTAGATGTATCCTTCATGAACGATCACGCCATGGTGGTGATTATCAAGGACATTACTTATCCATTTCTCGCTGACGGAACGATGATCAGGGGCAACTTTAAGCATCATAGCAGGATAGTCATACCCGCGGGTGATGAATATTTCATCCCCAACCACGACAGGGCTGTTCGGGAAGATATGACCACCGTCATCGTTGACTTCACGATCCTTAACCCAATGCCGGTAGCTCCAAAGAACCTCTCCGCTTGATGGATTTACGGCGGTGATGAACTCGGTAGTGACGGCCAGGATAAGCTCTTTCCCGTGAATTGTTTTCAGCACCGGTGAAGCGTAAGTGCGAATTCCACCCACGGATGGAGTTGACCAGACCGTTTTACCCGTCATCTTGTCGAGGGCAATCACGGTGGTCTGTTCGCCAGCTGGCGTGCTGATAACCAGGTTATTCCATATAAGTGGCGACTCAGATACGCCCCACTTGTGCCAAGTGCAACCAAAATCCTGATCTACCTCTCTCGACCAGATCGCTTTCCCATCACTGAGGTTGAAGCAGGTGAGGCGCCCCTGACCACTGGTGACATAAATGCGATTGCCATCAATTGTTGGGGTGCTACGGGTGTCGGGGAAAGATTTACCCCACGAATCTCCGCAGGGAACTTGCCATTTAATCGTCCCGAGTGGGGTGATGCAGGTCAGGTGATCCACCCGGTCTTTCATCCCGGTGACGTAAATGTTTTGCTGGTGGTCGATAACAGCGGAGGAGAACCCGACGCCAATACCTTCAACCGTCAGGATTTTTGCGGGACCATTCTCCGGCCAGCTCGTTAGCAATCCGGTTTCTTCATATCGACCATCGCGGTTGGTGCCTCTAAACTGAGTTCTTTGGGCTTGCAGTCCTGTTGTAAGGATCAGGAGCAGCAGGAAAATTGTGGTTTTTCTCATTTTTCTACTTTAACTGGTAGGCCATCAGGGTGTTTCCATGACGCAGATATAGGATTCCATTGTGAAGGACTGGGTGGGCCCAATGTTCACCGCTTCCCAGGGTAATCTGTGTCTTGCCAGTGATCTTAAACTCATCCGGAGATGCTGGGGCGATGAACAGTTCGCCACGCTGGGAATAGCCTATCAGCATTCCATCAGCATAAATAGTGACACCCTTGGCAGCCTCGCGCGATTTGTATTTCTGTTCCCCGGTTTTCCAGTCGATACACTGCCACTCTTTGCCGGAAATATCGCCAGAACCATAGAGATACCCGTTAACCAGAACTGCGCCACCCATCCGGCTATCCATGGTTTGTGCGAACCACTCCTGGGTTACAGAGGAGCCATCGGGACTCAGGCGAAGCTTTGGTCCGCCCTGACGGTAACCGCTGAAACAGAACACTGCACCATCATGATAGATGGGTGTGTTGGCATGAACGGAGTACTGGTTGGTCTGGGGATGCTTCCACAGCATCTTCCCATCCTCAGCGTCCAACCCGATGATGTGGCCAGCCGTCATGGTTACTAAAAGCTTGCGCGATGGGAGATTGATCAGGAGGGGAGTGCAATAAGCTGATAATTCACCATTTCCTGGGCTTGACCAGATCAGATTACCATTATGACGATTCAGGGCTATCACATTATTCGTGGCACCACCGGGTGTACAGTAAAGCACATCACCATCCACCACCACCGTTTCGGTTACACCCCACTGAATGTTCTTGCCATCAAAATCTTTGAAGAGATGTTTCTTCCAGCGAATCGCACCCTTCTGGATATCAAAGCAATATAGTCCACCCATTCCCGATTCCACATAGAGTAAATCACCGGCAATGGTCACAGACGAACGCGTTCCGGGCCAGCTTTCATAGAAATCCACCCCATATTCCCACCGATCGATCAGCTTGCCATCCATCGACAGTACGTAGATGCTACCAATCGTATCGGTCATTCCGGTGACATAGATGCGGTTGTTGGCGATAACAGGCGAAGAGTGGCCAATGCCAATACCCTCATAATGCCAAACCATTTCCGGACCGTCGGCAGGCCACTGTTTCAGCAAACCTTGATCGGGATAAATACCATTCCCTTCAGGGCCTCTCCAGCGGGTAGCTGTCTGGGCTGATAGTTCAATAGAAATCAGCATTAGGATGAGTGAAAAAAACGTTCTATACATAAGCTTTTATCTGATAAATTATGGCTTACGAAAATAGTCAATTTGTTGAATTCTCAAGCATTAAGGGGTGTCCTGGGTTGGGTTTGAGCGTTACGGTAGAGGCAAATCATTCCGTGCATTATTTCTGTACATTTGATCTCTGACGCTATGAAACAATCTGAACAACATATCGATGAGGCCATCCGCGGGTTTCTTTCTTCTGTCGGTCGTGCTTTTGACCCACACACCGAAATCGGCCAGCTGCCAGACGAGCTTTTCGAACTCGTTGATCATGACCATTCAAGGCTGGCCAAATTCCGGGCGATAAAATCCCTCAGCTCGCGGAAACAAAAGCTGCTGCGTTACCATTGTGAAGGGCATGAGCCAGGAGCCATCCTGGAATCTATCCAGTTTGATTCTCCCGATCAGCTCTGGTTGGAGCTGGGCGAGTCGATACAGGTGATCGTGGGGAAACCTGCCACAGGGAGCGGTGATGCGTTAACCCCTGAGCTGAAAGAACAGGTGGTTCGTACATTTGAATCCTATGATCAGCTTGCCGAACGTATTGCTCTGATTCAGGATCAGCTAGAAGATGAATCGGAGAAGTCGAAAAAAAGAGGGACCCGATTGCTAACGCTGGTGGTACTAGCGGCCATATTCCTGGGCGCGTTTCTGATCTTTTATCCTAAGATCACCCGCCCTGATGCTCTCAGTCTTTATGAATCCTATAAATCAGTATATCAGTTAGATGTGAACTATATTGATACAACTGATATCATTGGAAGAGATTTTTATGATGCAGTAGATTTATTTCTTGAAGGGGAGTTGTCAGCTGCTGCCGGGCTGTTTGAGACTGTATCGTCAGCGATCTCTAAACATACCACTGAGGCTTACTGGTATTTGGCTTTGATTAATTTACACAATGGGAATATCCGAGGATGTATCGAATACTTGGAGCTGATCAGGATGTCAGATCCTGAGTTTTTTGGGCTCTACGGAGTGAAACTGCTCCGAACTCTGAAATGATGGAGTTGCGAGTGGCTTCTTTAGTCGTCAAAATGGTAGAGGAATACGATAAAGCCGGTGAATGCCGGTTTTCTTTTGCCTTTGATTTCCAGAACGGCTTTCATCCTGGTTTTTATGATTCCTCTCAGGTTGACGAGTGAATCGAGGAACACTCGGACGCGAACCTGGCTGTTAACGCCAACTGGTTCTTGAAAACGAAAATCTTCAATGCCATAGTTCACCATCATACGGACATTTCTGACGTCGGCGATCATTTCCCAGAAGTAGGGGAGGAGGGATATTAGTAGGTAACCGTGGGCGATGGTTGTTCCAAATGGGGTCTCTTTTTTTGCCCTCTCTGGATCCACATGGATCCACTGATGATCCAGGGTAGCGTCGGCAAAATTGTTAATCTGATCCTGGGTGATGGTCAGATACTCCGATACCCCGATCTCATGTCCGACAAGGGACTCAAATTCAGCAAGATTGTTAATTACTCTTGGAGGCATATCATTAGAACATCAAGTTTTGCATTAATAACCATGAAAAGCACGATCAGCTCGGATCAAGGAGCATTATGGTGATGTTAATCAATCGGCCCGACTGCTTTTTCAAGATCTCGGGCCATGGCCAGGAACTCCTGAACGTTCAGATCGCGGAAGAAGATTAATCCATGGCTTGCGCGAATCAGCGGGTGGTTATTTTGGTAGAAGAAATCCTTTCCCAGCATGAGTTGAACTTCCTTGAACTGTTCCACCCAGATACGTTGGGCTAGGTCGCAGAAGGGGCCGTTGAGCTCCGGACTTGGGAATGCGGCATCTACTTGGCTTAAGTAGCACTGTCTGAAGCTGTTCTGTAGTAGCGCCAGGCTGTTCAGCGACACAGGTGAGTACACGTTGGCTTCATCAGCACGGAAGCGATACCAGACATTACGATAGGCGTGAATCCGGAGGTTAACCAGATTTTTTTCCAGGCTCCAGATGGTGAGTGCTTTTGCAATAGCCTGCAGCACTTTGTAATGTGTATCCGGACCGCTGCCTTCGGGATCCATGGTTACGCTAAGCACATCCGGATTGACCTTTTTTAACAGCTCGACGATTGGTTCGACATCGCGCTCTACATTAGGCACTTCGGTGAAGGTTTCCCCCTGGTAAAAACCGAGCCGCAGGTGGTGGATGCGATCGATTTGGATTCCTGAGTGAGCCCAGAGCAGTTCCTCCTCAAACTCTCGCATCATACCCTTAAGTGTTTGGATATCAGGCGGATTCTTCTCTCCGTCGTAGCTTTTTTCCAGGATATTGATGGCTTTTGAGATACGTTCCTGCAGGATCCCTTTGGACTTGATGCTATACAGTTTAACCATACAACGAACGATTCGGTGGCTGAGGCCTCTTTTCTTGCCCTCATCATCCCGTTCGGCCACTTTGTTGAGATAGTGGCTGACATCCTTGTCCCATTTATAAAGGTATCCCTTAGAAAAGAAATCAGGGTATTCAAGCATTTGGATCTCACCCTGATCGATCAGGTAGTTCGTATGTTTCAGTGATTCAATGATGAAGCTGTTGCTGATGGCGGTGAATCCGGAGGTCATGATGGCAAAGTGCACATCATTAGAGGGGATTCTAAGTTGACGGTTGATAGCGGGCATCAATCCGAGCATGATGTCATCGTGATGCGGCCCGGTATGTAGAATTGTCTTGCCGTCGGGTATTTGTAATCCGCGGTTCATCCTCATCTTCACCTCCCGGATGATACTGCTGACTACCCGATCGTTCAGGTTGGGGATCATGCTACACCTGGCATCTTTTTTCAGGTCTTCGAGGTCGATTTTGTGGGCATACCGGTTAGTTTTCTTACAGTAATCCAATAGGGCTCTGACCGATTTATCCATATTCCATGGGCCGCTTTCGTAGAAGCGATTCAGCTGGTCGGTCAGTTGACTGGCTGCTCCTTCGGTCAGGTAGAATCGTGCGTTGGGCAGTTTCTGAAGGACGGTTGCTGGATACTGTGCATGTGGTTCCGATTCGATAGCTGCTTTGACCATTGGGGCTTTAGTCTCGCCCGAAGCGAATATAATCGCGGTGATATTGGGGTTGTACGTGATGGTTCCCAGACCGATGGTGATCACTTGCCGATTGGCAGAGATATTGATACCTCCCAGGTCGCTGGCAGCTGCTGCCTGTGTTTCGTAATTTGTGGGACCCAGACGTGTGGTTGAGTGGTGATCGCTGCCCCGGATATTGAAGGCGATGTGACCATCAGGGCCTATACCGCCGAGGAAGAACCCAATGCCGCCTTTGGCGCGGATCTGCTCTTCATATTGCATGCACCAGTTGTCAATCCTGAATATCGATTTCTGCTGAAGCTCTTCCCGCTTGCTTCGTGCTTCGCGATGCCTGAGGCTCAGGTCGATAGAGAGATCAGGAAAGACATCCTGATAGCTCATTCCGGGAATCAGTGGGATCTGATCGGAATTGATCAGAAGGGCCTTGTCAGGATTCAGGCCCAGACCTTTGATGTAATACTCCCTGACAAAATGGTTGAAGCTGTTATGTTGGGTGGGGTTGATCGGATAGAAATCATCCATCTGTACGAAGGTGATCCCTTCCATAATGGGTTTGCGCTTCGGATCAAGGCCATTTTCGTCGAGCAGCTTCCAAGTAGCTGATTTCGACCAGGTTTTGAGCAGATGCTGAGCCCATTTGATGAAGTATTCAGGAGTTCTCCCGGTAGGGAGACTAATCACACCCTCAGGGTTCTCCCGGACCCACTCCAGAAACCGGAGCGCAGCCATCAACCCCAGGCGGGGAAAGTTATCGACGATAATGTAGGGAATCCGACCAGTCTGTTCAGTCAGCTCAGACCGAAGGAAGAAATTTCTCTCAATTTCAGATGTAAACTTTGGTGTCATATCGATTTGTGTAATCAGCAAAGTTACCTTAAAAGTAACGATAAAAAAACCAGAATCCCTACCCATAATCTAACCGTATGCTCTGCAATCTGGTTTCTTTTTTCCAACACCCGATAAAAAGATCATTAAATAATACTATCTTCCATGTTGATTTATTAACTAATATAAATATATCGATAATGTCAACTGAAAATGTTCTTGGTGCGTTGTTGTCCAAGTTGGATGATAATGCTTTACAGGCTATCAGCCGAAAAACTAATGCTACTCCTCAGCAGGCTCAAGGTGCACTGGCGAGTGCCATTCCGGTGTTGATGAATGCTCTGGCGAAAAACAGCAGCACACCCGAAGGAGCGGAAGCGTTACAAAGAGCGGTAGCCAAAGATCACGATGGCAGCTTGCTCGACAACCTCGGATCATTTCTCGATAATCCTGCCATGGCTAATGGTTCAGGTATTCTGAAGCACGTGTTAGGCGACAAGCAAAAGAGTGTGGCTCAGTATGTTAGTAAGAATTCGGGCGTAAGTGGATCATCCGCTTCCAGCATTCTGGAGATAGCTGCTCCTTTGGTGATGGGATATCTGGGAAAGAATAGCTCTGGTGGTAGCGGAGGGATGATTGGAGATCTGCTTAACTCTTTCGTGCAAACAGAAGAGAAAGCGGGAGGGAAATCGCAGAGCATGATCAATCAACTGCTTGATCGCGATAAGGATGGTCAGGTAGCCGATGATATTGCCGAGATGGGGATGTCCTTTCTTGGACGGATCTTGAAGAAAAAGAGGTAGGCGCGCGATTCCGTCGTCAGGGTTGCTTCTTCTGCCGGTTGTTACCACCTCGGCGTAGTCGTTTTGGACCTAACCACAACAACATTCCTGTAGTGGTAAAAGTGAGCAGAGCAATGCTCATGATCGTGGTGTAAATCAGCTTAAATGGGGAGCCTTTGGTTTTAAACCAGTGGTCGAAAATTGAACCGTCATGAATTTTTTCTATGATATCGGAACGTCTTTTCCCGATCTGGAGAACTTCTCCTGTGGAACCGTCAAGCTGAACTTCCCAGAAATGCTCCTTGAATACAAACTTGACCATCCCGTGGTCTTTTCTGATATCGATCCGGTCAACTGCCGTCGAAAGATCGGGCGATACAGAATCCTGTAAGATCTTGCAGGCTTTCTGATGCAGCAGGTCAACCGGTAACCAAGTACTCAGCTCGGTGCTGGTTCCGCTGACAGACTTGGGCAGTAGCTGTCCATCGCTGTTCTTTTTCCACCCCAGAAGGATCCCGGTAATAGCGATGACAAACAAAAAGAAAAATACGAGAATGCTGGTAGTCCGGTGAATCTTTCTGGAGGTGCGGATAGTTTTAACCTGTGATTGCCGATTATTGTTTTCTGATGTGTCCAGGTTGTTAGTTTTTGCTCTTTTCAAAATCTGTCAAAATTTTTGCTCTCAAAGGTATAATTTTTCAACGTTTGCCCTCTGTCTCTGGCATACCAGGGCCACCTGTCCAGCAGACTTAGTTGATATGATATCCCTGACTTCTGATTTCGAGACTTTTGAACAGGTTGTACTTCTCTACATCATAAGGATAGTCCCAGCAGCCCAGACTATGAAAAATATGTCCTCCAAAGCCAGTCTTAAACCGGTGTAACCCATACAAGGGATGTGATTTGTCTTTACTTGGGGAGATTCCAAACATATCATATCCAGAACACCCCTTTTGTTTTGATATTTTAATGGCTTCCCACTGTAAGGCATAGGTTGCCATATAGTTACGATTCCTGCTCGAGGAGGCTCCGTAAAGGTATGACCCCCGGTTTCCGGAAATGATCAGGAACATGGCAGCTAAAGGGGTTTGGTCCACTTCGGCTATTAGATAGAACACTTCGGCCGGAGATTTGGTTTGATCCGCCCGAGCAGTAAGGATAGCCTCAAAATACCGAAGATCATTGAGATAGAGTCCATTCCGTTGAGCAGTTTCCGAATAGAGTTTATACCAAACGTTCAAATCGGCCAGATCTGCCGTTCGTACCGTAACCCCCTTTTTGTGTGAAATCCTGATGTTGTATCGGGTTTTGGGCTTCATTCGCATCAGGATGGAATTCAAATCAGCCTTTAAGTCGAGATATAATGTGTTAGTTGGCAGGATATTAGTTTGGGATTTTCTGAGGTTCCAGTGGATGGTGTTAAAGTTGAAGCGGAGCTCCTGCGACTGGATGGATGGCTCACCGATCAGGTTGCCCTCTGAGTCAAAGAAAGCCTGCTCTCCGGCCCAAAAGACTTCCCAACAGAGGTCATAGCGGATCATAAAGCAATTTTTTGGAAGGTAGGGACGAATGCATTCGGACAGTTCTTCGAGAAAAACACCTTGGAATTCATTTTCCGGCTCCAGTTCAGGCCCATAAGGAACATAAGCGATGCTATCGTTGTTGTTGAGTTGCTGGATGATCACCAGGAGGTCCGACTGGATGTTTGTATCGGTTACGATCCCGGTATAAAGGTTGCTTTTCCTGGAGTTGAAGTTCAGGGCGATTGACTCCTGGCCAGTCTTCTTTTTGACGATTGACCAGAAAGCGGTTTGTTGGACGATTGATGTTTTCTGCAGCTCAATGATCTGTTTTTTATGTACGTTGGATAGCATCGCGGATACTGTTTATGCGTTGATGCCCGGGTATCAACAAAAGACCCGGAAAGAGTGAATCCCTCTGTTTACGAGGGGTCCAACTCTTTACCGGGCCGTGTGTTTTAAACCGGCTTGTGATTAAGCTAACTCGAAAATCTTCAGGTCCTCCTCTACTGTTGTAATTCCCTGAACACCAAAATGTTCCACAACTGCCTTGAGGATGTTGGGGGTCAGGAATCCGGGTAGGGTTGGACCAACGTGGGTGTTTTTGATGCCAAGGTACAGGAGGGCTAGGTGAACGATGATAGCCTTCTGTTCGTACCAGGCAATATTGAACACAATTGGTAATTTGTTGATGTCGTCGAGATTGAGAACTTCCTTCAGTTTTAAAGCGACGAATGCCCAGGAGTAGCTGTCGTTGCACTGGCCAGCGTCAAGCACTCGTGGGATACCGTTGATATCGCCCAGGTTGAGCTTGTTGTACCGGTATTTGGCGCATCCGGAGGTCAGGATAACCGTATCCTTCGGTAATTTAGCGGCAAATTCGGTGTAATACTCACGAGTTTTCTGGCGGGCATCGCAACCCGACATAACCACCAATTTTTTGATTGCGCCGGAGTTAACGGCTTCCAGAACTTTATCGGCCAGGGCCATTACCTGATTATGAGCGAATCCGATGGTGATTTCACCATTTTCGATTTCGGTCGGAGGCTGGCAGGTCTTTGCCATTTCGATGATTTCGCTGAAATCTTTGTGACCGTTGGGCAAGGTTTTGTCGATTCGTTTCCACTGCGGCATACCTGTTGCGCCAGTTGTAAATACCCGGTCGTTGTAGGTGGTATGCTTTCTGGGTGGAACCAGGCAGTTGGTGGTAAACAGGATTGGACCGTTGAAGGATTCGAATTCATCCAGCTGACGATGCCATGCGTTGCCGTAATTGCCTACTAAATGCTTGTATTTCTTGAACTTAGGATAGGCGTTTGCGGGAAGCATTTCGGAATGGGTATAAACATCGATACCAGTTCCTTCGGTTTGAATCAGGAGTTGTTCGAGGTCTTTCAGGTCGTGACCGCTGATGAGGATACCCGGGTTTTTCCCAACGCCGATTTTGACACTGGTGATTTCGGGATTTCCGAAGGTCGAAGTGTTAGCCTCATCCAGGAGGGCCATTACTTTAACTCCGTATTCACCGGTACGTACTACCCAGTTCAGCGCATCGCCCAGTTCAATCGGTTTGGTGATCATCACGAGGCTCTTCTCCATGAAATCGTAGATGTCGTTATCCTCATACCCCAGGTTAAAGGCATGTTCCGCATAGGCGGCCATTCCTTTGATACCGAACAGGACATACTGTTTCAGGGAGCGGACATCCTCGTCTCTATCGTAGGTCAAGGTTCCACCCTCTTTGGCTTTGTTGTAAAACTCTGTATCTGAGTAACCTATCCAAGTAAGGGATGGGTGCGATTCAGTCACAGTAACCTGTGATTTCAGCGAATCACGGAGAGCAATAGCTTCCTTGATAGCCTGAATGATTGATGTGTCGTCGAAGTTAGCATTGGTGATCGTCATGAACAGGCAGTTGGTGATGTGCTTGCTCTCGCGATTGGTGTCAATGCCTAGCTTCCTGGCTTCGATCGTAAGATAGGATAGCCCTTGGCAGGCGAAGATCAAAAGATCCTGAATGTTTGAAGTCTCTTCAGACTTACCGCACACTCCTTTGATGGTACAGCCCGTGTTTTTGGCTGTTTCCTGACATTGATTACAGAACATAACTGCTACGTTTTATTTAGTATTTATCTAAAAATTACGGCTTAAAGATATAACAATTCCCGATTGTCAAACTGTTCGAGAGTCTTCTTGGAATATTTATTTAGGGCTAGTTTCCTCGGGTGACGCGCTTATCGATGTACTTGGAGTTCAGGATTCGGAGAGTGCCCATGTAGTCCAGTTTAAACTCAAGTAAATCACCCACTTTGTAATTCTTGATATTGTCATCTAGGTCGATCACAAACATATCGGAGCTGCCTCCAACGATTGAGATGTTTGGATCGTTTGGCATGAGGTGTTTTTCGTCCACATCGAGCAAGCCAATGTCTATCAGCGCCCTGTAGCTTGTTTTGCCGGCCAGGCTCTCATCAAAAGTAACGGAGTTGCCATCCACATTGGTGCCCATTTCTCCATCAGGCTTTTGGGGTTTTTCGATCAGCTCGATGATTTCGGCATACAGTAGAAAGGCATCTGTCGCCATTTTTTTCAAGGGCTTATTGTTGTACACATCGGTTCCCAGGTAAAGGGTCTCTCCCACCCTGAAGTGATTGATGCCTTTAGGTAGTAAATTCTTGAAAATTAGAGGTATAGTAACGGATGATCCTCCTGAGACGTATTGCATTTTTTTGTTGAACTTGGCTTCAATGAGCTGTTGATAGAGGCTCAACTGGATCAACTTGTCGTGATTAGGTAGGACTCCATAGAGGCATGACAGGTTCGTTCCGATTCCGACAACCTGAATGTTCTTAAGTTTAAAGATCTGATGGTAGAAATCGATGAGATCGTCCCGCATGATTCCCTCCCTCAGTTCACCCATCTCGATCATGATGATCACTTTATGAATCCGATCCTGCTTTTGGGCCTCTTCCGATAGTAGTTTGATTGTTTCAACCTCGGTGTTCATGCTGATATCAGCGTATTGGACAATGCTTTTAACAGCCCGTTTCGCAGGAGGTTTGATATAGATAGTTTCGATCTCCGGATTGATCTGTTTGATCCGTTTGAGATTGGATACCCGAGAGTCGCACACCTGCTTGATGTTCAGTTTTAGCAACTCCTGCAAATAGTCCCGATTTCCGCAGAGCATTTTGGTCACGACGGACCACTGTATGTTCTTCTTTTTGAATAGCTTATCAAGGTATTCAAAATTCGACTTCAGTTTTTCAACATTTAGTGTGATAAATGCCATTGCTATTTTTTAGGTATCGCATTTCAAGGTATTTATTCGTAAACCCAATTTTTTCATACAGATACCTTGCCGGGTTGTCCGGTTCAACATGCAGCGCGACATTTCCCTCGGCAGTCTCCAAAGCTTTCAGCATCATCTCCTTGCCGATACCTTTGCCGCGCATATCATGATGAGTTGCAATATAGACCAGGATATTTTCGGGGATATAACCTTTCATTCCGGTCTTATTGACTACTACTACGCATGCAGTATCTTCGTTTTCAAAGGATTGCAGAACGAACCCCCCAAATGAGGGACCCTCCTTTAGGGCGAAATTCACGACTTTTTCAATATCCTGTTTTGCATCACCAAAGTTTTCCAGGTGATGAAACAGAAAGTTCACTATTTGTTCTTTTTCTTTCAGATTCGGCTTGTTTTCTTCATTGAATAGTTTGATCTTCCTCATTGTAAATAGTTTATATTATTAAAGATGTTAAAGGGGATTTGCTTGGGGTCAAATATGTAAACGGGATCCTGTAGTTGACAGGCATCCGGATCGATGTATGCATTAATTGATGACCCACTAAATAGCAAAGGTAATCAAAAAAGCACAAAAAGCCAAATCAATAGTATTTATAGATCTGATAAATAATTGATTAGCGTTTCGGCTGTGAGGCTTAGGTTAACGGAACAACCTATCTCCTCAAGATTATTGGTCAGCTTTGGAATGTTTATCCATTGTGGACGTGAACATCCATTTGTGGGAATGGGATATTTAGACCTTCGGATGCAAAGGAATGGTAGATTTTTTCATTCATCGAGAAAAGGACATCCCAGTAATCAGCCGCATTGACCCAAGCGCGGACTGCAAAATTCACCGAGCTGTTACCCAGTTCGGAAACGGCGATGAAAACCTCAGGGTCGTTAAGAATTCTGTGATCTTCATTCGCTAGCCGTTTGATCACTGCTTTTGCTTTATCCACATCATCGCCATAACCTATCCCAAAAGTCCAATCGACTCGTCGTTTCTCTTCGGTTGAATAGTTGGTCATGGAAGAATTGGAGAGCCCGCCATTAGGAATGATTATCGTCTTATTGTCTGGAGTTTTTAGGATTGTGTTAAAGATTTGGATTTCGCGGACCGTCCCTGAATGTCCTTGAGCATCAATATAATCGCCTACTTTAAAAGGCTTGAATATCAATATCATGACACCACCGGCAAAGTTTTGCAGTGTACCGGACAAGGCCATACCTACAGCCAGGCCGGCAGCACCCAAGATGGCGATAAACGAGGTCATTTCAATTCCTATCATGCCAAGCACGCTGATAATCAGCGAGGCTTTCAGGAGGATAGAGACAGTCCCTTTTAAGAATGGTTTTAAAGAGGCATCGGTGTTTCGTTTATCAAGCATTTTTTCGAATGCTCGGGTTAGGGTTTTGATCACCCAACCGCCTATAATTAGTACAAGAATAGCGCCTATCAGTTTAGGGCCATATTCAACTGCCATGCTTGTCAACTTTTCACCTACATTTTCCAAATTCATGTCTGCTCCTTATTAGATTTAGTTAGTTGATTATGATATCAAACTGGTACGATCAACCCTAAAAATAGTAACAATTTCGTGAACTGAAAGTTTTGATAAAGCAAAAAAGGCTAGAAGGTGTGGACCTAATAGCCTTTTAAATAGAGGGTTAGGGAATTTTAAAAAAGACTATAGACTACGGTAACTCCCGACATCACCACTGATACCATCGTCATTAATTTAATGAGAATATTGAGCGAGGGTCCTGATGTGTCTTTGAATGGATCTCCAACGGTATCGCCTACCACGCTTGCTTTATGTGCTTCGGAATTTTTGCCTCCGAAGTTTCCTTTTTCGATGAATTTTTTGGCATTATCCCAGGCGCCACCGGAGTTGTTAAGCATAATAGCTAAGGTAAATCCGGTAGTAAGAGTGCCCATTAGAAGGCCTACGACCCCGGCTACTCCTAGTACTAAACCAACTGCCACCGGTACAATAATCGCCAGTAACGATGGGAATATCATCTCTTTCTGAGCTCCTTTGGTTGAGATGGCAACACATTTGGCATATTCAGGCTTCCCTTCACCGGTAAGAATTCCGGGGATTTCTCTAAATTGACGTCGAACCTCATCAACCATATCGCCTGCGGCCCGGCCTACTGCTTTCATGGTTATAGCACTAAAAACAAAGGCCATCATAGCTCCAATAAATAACCCTCCCAGCAGCCTGGGGTTGAATAACGACAGATCGTAGAAAGAAGAAAAATCGCGTAGGGATGCTTCACTAATGAAAACCTGACTGGCGCCTTCAACCATGGTTTCGGAACCATCCATAATGAACTGAATGCCATTTTGTGCCATTGTCTCGCCCTGATGGATCAGATCTTTTATCCAAATTTTAACTTCTTCCATGTACGCTGCAAGCAGTGCCATGGCTGTTAAAGCAGCCGAACCAATAGCAAAACCTTTTCCGGTTGCGGCGGTTGTGTTGCCTAAAGCATCGAGGGCGTCGGTACGTTCACGTACTTCTGCTGGCAATTTGCTCATTTCGGCGTTACCTCCGGCATTGTCGGCAATTGGTCCAAATGCGTCGGTAGCTAGGGTGATTCCCAGAGTGGAGAGCATCCCTACAGCGGCAAAACCGATTCCATATACACCAGCGGAGAAATTTGTGAATCCACCGGCAAAACCATAGGCTCCAATAATTCCCAGAACAATGGTAACTACTGGCAACCAGGTTGACATCATGCCAGTTGCAATACCATCGATAATGGTTGTTGCTGGCCCTTGCTGGGCTTGTTTGGCAATTCCTTTGGTTGGTTTGTATTCGTCAGAAGTATATCGCTCAGTTCCTTGTCCGATAATTGTTCCGGCAACTAAACCGACCACAACAGCGCCAACAATACCCCAAGTGATCATGCCGGCAAAAGCCATGATAACGACCACAGCAATAATGAGTATCGTACTTCCACCGGTGCCCAATAACAGGGCATTAAGCAAATTCTTTTGAGTGGCCGATTCTTTGGTGCGAACCATAAAAATGCCGATAATTGACAGGATAATTCCGACTGCGGCTACAATCATTGGGGCAAGCACATTAGCTGTTTGTTCGGCAGCGTTTACCGAAAGTGCAGCACCTAACGCCGCCGTTGCCAGTATTGAGCCGGCATATGATTCATACAGGTCAGCTCCCATTCCAGCTACATCCCCTACATTGTCGCCTACATTATCTGCAATGGTTGCAGGGTTACGGGGATCGTCTTCAGGTATTCCGGCTTCAACCTTGCCAACCAAATCGGCACCTACATCAGCAGCTTTGGTGTAAATCCCTCCGCCAACACGGGCGAATAGAGCCTGGGTTGAAGCACCCATCCCGAAAGTCAGCATAATGGCTGTAATCTCAACCAATTTGTGCGATTCTTCAGTGCCGGCTTTTACAAAGTCGAGTCCTAAAAATGTGAGACCTTGTTGCATATGCTCGGCGGTGTATACCAGTTTGGTTAAAATAAGATACCACAGTGAAATGTCGAGTAAGGCAAAACCTACCACAACCAATCCCATTACGGCTCCACTACGAAAAGCAACTTTAAGTCCTTTGTTTAACGATACAGAAGCTCCTTGAGCGGTACGTGCCGAAGCATTGGTGGCTGTTTTCATTCCCAGATACCCGCATAATCCTGAAAAGAAGCCCCCGGTTAAAAACGCTATGGGTACAAACGGATTTTGTACTCCCATATAGGCCAAAATCGTGAGGACAATGAGAATTACAACAAATACAATGGTAACAACACGGTATTGACGAGAGAGATAAGCCATGGCTCCTTCGCGGACATACTGTGCTATTTCTTTCATCTTGTCATTACCCTCTGGGTTTTTCATCATCGACTTGTAGAAAAACCAGGCAAATACCAGTGCGATTACAGCTGAAAGTGGTATTAAGAAGAAGTAATCCATATGTTTAGTTTTTATCTAGTTAATTTCATTAGGCAACAAAAATAAGGGCTGAAATTACAATTTTATCACAGAAATCCATGTCCCAAAATTCTTATGTTTTGTGTATTGGTTTTCAGTGAACGGTTCGAAAATTTGACTAGTTCAGCCTTTCCCTTTATCAAAAGAGTGCAGTAAATCCTCCTTTAATCTCTTCAACTTTTGAATACCCAAGGTCTCTGACAAAATTTAGGCACGAATCATGAATTGTTTGGCTATGAGTCGAAATAACTAAGATTGGCTTATAAGTTTTTAGTAATTCCCTTGAACCACACAAGGCTTTAAACTCTTCTCCTTCAATATCCATCTTGATTAAGTCTGGAGGGGCAATTGCTTTATCTTCATGTAGCTTATCTAGAGAATTTACTCTAATTGTAAGAGATCCTTTATCGGAAATCTTGCCAGTACCGGTTCCTCCTTTGTCATAAAAGGTTGATTCCCCAGTAAAATCACTAATGCCAATCCCAAGCAGTTTTATATTAAGGATTTTATTAAGCTTAATATGGCGATTAATATAGTTGATATTGATAGGTCTAGGCTCGAAAACGTAAACGGTACCATCTTTTCCAACCAGTTTTGATAATACTAGACTCAGATAACCAACATGGCCTCCAATATCATAGCAGCAAGATGAGTTCTTAACATGTTGTTCAAGGAATGCCACAGTGGGTTGTTCATAAGTCCCCCGTATAAACGATAAACCACTAGCTGCGATAAAGCGATACTTTTCCAGAGGACCTTGTTTAATACGCAGATGAACTACTGATGATATGGATTTTATTACTTTTTTCACCTTAAAAAAATTTCTGAATCAAAGATAGCGTTTAACCAATGTTCCCAGAGCTGGATTTTAGTATTTATGCAGAATTGGATAAGTTTGACCTGAGATTATCTCAATAACTCAGTTCTTAACCTGTAACCAAAGAAATGTCAAGATGAAAAAAGTGTTATTGTTTTTTGTTCTGTTGCCGGCTTTAGTACTTAGCAGCTGTGATCCTGAACTGCCTGACGAGGAGTCATTCAAGGATGAGCGTGATGGGAATATTTACCAGACAGTCAAGTTTGGTTCGCAGCTCTGGATGGCGGAGAACTTGGCTTACCTCCCGGCAGTCAGTCCGGCTGATGTTGGTGCAGACTCGGAGAAGCACTATTATGTCTATGATTATGAGGGTACTAGTGTAGATGATGCTAAGGCGTTGCCAAATTATGCCACCTACGGTGTACTTTATAACCGGGAGGCTGCTTTATCGGCTTGCCCGGCGGGCTGGCATTTGCCGAGTGATCTGGAATGGTCAGTTTTAACCGATTATCTTGAGGAAAATGGATATGGATTTGAGGGAGACGGATCCGATATTGCCAAGTCGATGGCTTCAACCTCCGAATGGACCAGCTCCGATTTTGAGGGTGCTCCAGGGAATGCACGGACCACAAATAACAGTAGTGGTTTCAGTGCCCTGCCTGGTGGTTACCGGAGTCAATATAATGAGTTTGCTGGTTTGACTGATTATGCCTACTTCTGGTCGTCAACCGAGGCTAATGGCTCCTACGGCTTGCTGCGTAGCATCTTTTGCGGTGGATCAATGGTGGATCGGATGAACGGTGCATTCAAGGGAGGCTTCTCCGTTCGCTGCCTCAGAGATGAGTAAAGTAGGCTGATTTTCACCGTGGAGACGAACGGAATCGAACCGTCGACCTCTTGACTGCCAGTCAAACGCTCTAGCCAACTGAGCTACGCCCCCAAAATCGGACTGCTAAAATAGATGTTTTTTTGTTTCATCCCGATGACACCGGGTAGAATTTTTTCATAACCGTGTCAAACTAGCTGGTTGTCAGCACAACAAACCATCTAATCCCAACGTAAAACTATGTAGTTGAAGGTCATAGGGCTACAACTCAGGGTACAGAATAATCCCTGAAAAAGTGATGCCGGAATACCTTTGATATTGTTTGGAGAATTCATACTTTTATCACCTCAAAAATTTATTCTGATGGTACCAAAGAAAACAGATCGGGCAAACCTTGAGACGAAGAAAGGACTCTTCATCGAGATCGGGCTGGTCATTGCATTAGCCCTAACGCTGGCCGCCTTCGAATACACTAAAGAGGATTTGAGAACGGCAAATATTCAGGCTATCCGTGATGTACAAGGTGAAGAGGAGATTATCCCGATCACCCGTCAGGAGCTCCAAAAACCACAGGATCCTCCAAAACCAAAAACCGTCATCATTGACCTGAATATCGTGGAAGATGATATTGAGCTGACCGATGAGCTTGACTTTGAATCTTTCGACGCTAACCAAGATGACGCTATTCAAATCGCTGACGTCATCGGAAATAAGGAAGAAGAAGAGGAGGAAGATGTGGAGGTTTTCTATATCGTAGAGACCATGCCGCAGTTCCAGGGAGAAGGAATCGAAGCTTTCCGTGCTTACATCCAAAAGAACGTGACATACCCACAACTCGCCCTGGAAAACGGGATCAGTGGTATCGTCTATGTCAGCTTCGTAATCAACCGCCGTGGAGAACTTACCAATATCAGTATTCTCCGTTCCGTTGACCCATCTCTGGATGAAGAAGTAATCCGGGCCCTGAAAGCTGCCCCTAAATGGGAACCAGGTAAACAACGCGGGAAACCGGTTAACGTATCTTTCTCTATCCCAATTCGATTCATTCTCAATTAAGTAGTTCATTCATAAAGGGAAAGGCTGCTCCTAAAGGCAGCCTTTTTTAATATCTGATTTACAGGGTAATAGATATATGACAGCTGGATTGATCGACAAAGAACTTTCACGGGGCGAACGGGCACTGCTGATTGGAGTGGTCCGGAAAAACCAAGACATCAGAACCGTTACCGATTACCTCGATGAACTGGAGTTCCTCGCTAATACCGCCGGCGCTACGATCCTCACCCGCTTCATCCAACGAATGGAGGATCCAAACCCGGCAACCCTCATCGGTAAAGGGAAGATGGAGGAAATCATGACCTATATCGAAGATCATGCGATCGATCTGATCATCTTCGACGACGACCTGACCCCTACCCAGCTCCGAAATATCGAGGGATTCTTCAAAATAAAAGTGCTCGACCGTACCAACCTTATCCTCGATATCTTCGCTAGCCGTGCCCAGACAGCCTATGCAAAAGTCCAGGTGGAGCTGGCTCAATACCTCTATATCCTGCCCCGCCTGGCGGGAATGTGGACACACCTTGAACGGCAACGAGGAGGAATCGGAATGCGCGGTCCCGGTGAACGCGAAATCGAAACCGACCGCCGTATCATCCGCGAACGAATCGCCCGCCTTCGCGAAGAACTCAAGAAAATCGACCTCCAAATGGCAACCCAGCGGAAAAACCGCGGGAAACTGGTCAGAGTCGCCCTGGTAGGTTACACCAACGTGGGAAAATCTACCCTGATGAACCTCGTTAGTAAATCCGAAGTCTTCGCCGAAAATAAACTCTTCGCAACCCTCGATACCACCACCCGTAAAGTGGTCATCGAAAACCTTCCATTCCTGCTCAGCGATACCGTGGGTTTTATCCGCAAACTGCCACACCACCTCGTCGAATCTTTCAAAAGTACTCTTGACGAAGTGAGAGAATCCGATATCCTCCTCCATGTAGTCGATATTTCTCACCCAGGATTCGAAGAACAAATCAGTGTGGTCGAACAAACTTTGGTCGAGCTGGATTCAGGAGATAAACCCACTATTCTTATATTCAATAAGATAGATGCTTTTACCTACGAGGAAAAAGATCCCGACGACCTCACTCCGATCCGCCGCGAAAATTTTAGCCTGGAGGATTTGATGAACTCCTGGATGGCAAAAAACAATAATCCTTGTATTTTTATCTCCGCAAAACAAAAAACTAATCTGGAGCAGTTAAAACAGTTACTTTATGACAAAGTCAGGGAGATTCATGCCGCACGATACCCATATGACACTTTCCTCTATTAAACCTATTCTTCGTACAGTCGCCTTTATCCTCCTGGCAGCACTTCTCGCCCCGCCAGCCTGTGTGCGTTACCAAAGCAGCGGCGGCCAGGCAGAACCCGACGATCCTTACTTCGCTAATTTCCCAATTTATGCTGAACTAACGCCCGAAAGAGCCGAAATCACCGATAATCTCAGCACCTATTTCGAGCGAATGAATCGCGCCGGATTCAATGGCACCGTCCTCTTCGCCGAAAATGGCGAAATCGTCTTCGCTAAAGCTTACGGTTACTGCAACCTCCAACAAAAAGATTCCCTGTCGCTGGAATCATCCTTCCAGCTCGCCTCCGTGTCAAAGCCAATAACAGCTTTGGCTGTCCTGATCCTGGAAGAGGAAAAGAAACTATCTGTTGATGATACCATTACCCGGTATCTACCCGGATTGCCCTATGAAGGTATAACCATCCGACACCTGCTCTCCCATCGGAGCGGATTGCCAAACTATATGTACTTCTGCGAGGATTACTGGACTGATAAAGAGGGCGCTGTCTCAAATGAGGAGATGATCCACCTGATGATCCGCCATTCTCCTAAACGATACTATCTGCCCGACCGACGATATAATTATTCCAATACGAATTATGCCCTTTTAGCATCAATCGTTGAACGAGTCTCGGAAATGCCATTCGAAACATTCGTGAAAAAGCGCATCTTCGAGCCGCTACAGATGAAAAATGCCATGATCTATAATAAGGCCGCTCAACCATCAAACGATAACCCGGTGCTGGGTTATGTCTCCTCTAGATTGGTGGCCGAAAATAATTTTCTCAATGGCGTCGTGGGCGATAAGGGAGTCTATGCCTCCGCCTTCGACCTGCTGAAACTCGATCAAGCCCTCTATACCGATAAACTGGTCAGCCAAGAAACCCTCAAAAAAGCTTTCGAGCCCCAGCATAAGGACCTCCGACCTAATGATAATTATGGCCTTGGCTGGCGATTGGATGTGTCTGATGAGCTTAACCCGGTTGTGTACCATACCGGATGGTGGAAAGGCTTCCGAACCTATTTTATCCGGGAACTGAGTGAAAAGCGAACGATTATTATTCTTTCTAATACATTGAAAGCCAGTCGATTCAATACCAGAGAGCTGCGCGAGCTCTTCTGATTATTCGACAATCCCTTCAGCTACCAAATACTCAGCAATCTGAACAGCATTGGTCGCTGCTCCTTTTCGTAGATTATCTGATACAACCCAGAGATTAAGGCAATTATCCCTTGACTCGTCGCGGCGAATCCTCCCCACGAAAACCTCATCCCTCTCGTGCGCTAAGAGTGCCATGGGATACTCAAAAGCAGCCGGATTGTCCAATACGACGATCCCCTCAGTGTTTGTCAATAGCTTACGTACCTCAGCCAAATCATAGTCACGCTCGAACTCAAGATTGACAGCTTCGGAATGCCCGCCGGTTACCGGAACCCGCACGGCAGTTGCCGTAACCATAATGGAATTGTCGCCCAAAATCTTCCTGGTTTCATTCACCAGCTTCATCTCCTCCTTGGTGTAGCCATTCTCGAGAAACGTGTCGCACTGCGGTATGCAGTTCCGATAGATGGTATGCGGATAGGCTTTCTCAATAGAATTGGTTGCGGCTGGTAGGTGACCCGCAACGGCCAGAACCGTGGCCCGCTCTTCGTGCTCCAGCTGCCTCAGTGCCTTAATACCAGTGCCGGAAACAGACTGATAGGTGCTGACTACAATTCGTTTAATGCGGTACATGCGATGCAGGGGTGCAAGAACCATCAGCATCTGAATGGTGGAACAGTTCGGGTTCGCTATGATCCGGTCGCCCTGCCGTAGCATTCCGGCATTGATCTCGGGAATCACCAGCTTCACCTTAGGATCCATCCGCCAAGCCGAGGAATTGTCAACTACATACGTGCCAACTTTGGCAAACTCCGGCGCCCAACGCTGCGAAGTGCCGCCTCCAGCAGAAAAAATCGCTATGGCCGGCTTCATGGCAATAGCTTCCTCCATCGACCTGACAAGGTGTTCTTCTCCCCTAAAGATGACTTTCTTACCTACCGATTTTTCAGAGGCAACCGGAATTAGTTGACTGACAGGGAATTGTCGCTCTTCTAGTACTTGTAACATCTTACTGCCAACCAACCCGGTGGCACCTACAACTGCAACTTTCATTTTTTCCAATCCAAGGTTAAAAATCCATCTATACCATCAAATCCACAAAGATAAACGCAATGCTGTTAATATTTCTGGTCCTGATTAGTGAAATTATGTTCGACCCGGATCCATCGGTCGGATTACCGGCTTATGAATATGTTGAGTTGTATAATCCAGGGAATGAGTCGGTTGACCTGACCGGATGGATGTGGGTGGTTGGATCTAAAAGTCAGACAGTCAAGATGATAAAAAAAGGAGTGGTACCACCCGGCGGCTTCCTAATCCTCTGTAGCCAGTCGGCTACTAACCATTTTCGTCTTTTTGGTGAGGTGGGAGAAATAGAATCGTTTCCTGCTCTACGTAACACCGGTGACCGGCTCTCTCTGCTCAACCGAAATAGGGAGCTGGTGCATACTGTTTCTTATGCCCCCGATCGCTTTGACGACCTGATCAAGGAGAATGGGGGATGGTCGCTGGAATTGGCCGATTATTCAAAGCCTTGCTCAGATGAGGCCTGGCGACCTTCATGCGATCCTTCGGGCGGAACGCCGGGAAGAGCCAACTCACAAAACCTAGCCTTGCCCGATGTGGATCCGCCGCTGTTGCTTCGAGCCGGATGTTATGATTCTGGGGAGCTTTTCCTGCTCTTTTCCGGAGGATTGGCTCCGCTTCAGGCCCATGAGGAAATCTGCTGTAGGTTTTCTCCGGGTGAGCTGATTGCTAGTATGATACCATCACCAATGTATGGGTTTCCGGGGCTGTTTTTTGAACTACCCGAGGGTGTGGAGGTTGGACTAACCTATTCTATTGAGCTCCAGGGTGAAGTCTTCGATTGCTCAGGCCAGAAAGCCCTAACTTCTTCGATCTCTTTTGCTCTACCTCAACCGCCAGTCGCCGGCGATCTGGTCATTTCGGAGGTCATGTTCGATCCAATTCCGGGACAAGTGGAGTTTGTCGAACTGTTCAATCTATCGGATCATACCGTAGAATTGGGTGATCTTCTTCTGGCACGCGCCGATACTGCCGGAAAGGTGGTTTCGTTTTCGGATGATCAGGAGTGCTCTTACTTACTTTTGCCGGGAGAATATGCTCTTTTTACCGGAAATGGACGGCTTTTTCATCAGGCCTGGCCGGATCCAGGCCTGGCCTGCGCAGCAATCCGCTCCGATATGCCAACGTTGGTTAACTCAGAGGCCCGCCTGCTCCTGCTTACCTCCACCGGCGATACCATCGATCAGATCTCCTATTCACCCGATTGGCACTACCCATATCTGGCGGAAAAGAAGGGGATATCTTTGGAACGTGCTGATTTTCAGAGATCGGGATTGAATCAGACTAATTGGTGCTCGGCCTCTGCGGGATGCGGTGGGGCAACGCCCGGAAGGATAAACTCCAACCGACCGGTCGCCCGGCAAAACGAGGGAACCCCTTTCACCATAGTTCATCAGGCAGAATGGAATCAGAATCATCAGGATCAAGCTGTTGTGGTTATAGCATATGCCTTTGATGATCCGGGCTGGTTTGCCCAGGTTTCGGTTTTTAATGATGTCGGTAAAGCTGTTCGGGTTATTTTCCCGTTCAATCAGTTGGGAAAAACGGGCTCACTGATTTGGGATGGTTTGGATCAGCAGGGGCGACTGGTGGAGGAGGGAATATACCTCTTGATAGCTGAGTATGTTCATCCATCCGGTCAGAAAGGGCGGTGGAAAAGTGCTTGTGGGGTAAGACGAGATTAGCGTACCAGTGCAAAATTATGGGCGTCGGATTCCCATCCTGGCGCTGATTCAATGGCTGGTAGAACCTCCTCAGGCTCCTTAACCACCTGCCACATCTCCCGGTGCCTGCTTCCGAGAAACTTGTTCTCTAACATGGAGTCCAATAAACTTACCAGAGGATCGTAATAACTAAAACTGTTCAAGATGATCATGGGTTTGGTGAATTGGCCTAATCGTTTGAGGCTCAAGGTTTCCATGAACTCTTCCATGGTCCCGCAACCACCGGGAAGGGTAACAACGGCATCAACCCGGTCAATCATGGCCTCTTTTCGTTGAGCCATGGTATCTGTCAGGATCAGTTCACTCAGATTGGGATGGTTCCACTCAACGGCGGTCATGAACCTGGGCATAATCCCGATAGCTTTTCCCCCGCTGGCCATCACCTCATCAGCCAGGACGCCCATCAGGCCGCTGCGACTGCCACCAAACACCAAATCAATACCCTCGTTGGCCAAGAGCCTTCCCAGCCGGCGCGCAGGTTCGATGAACCGTTCAGGCGTCAGTGTACTGGAAGCGCAGTAAATACAGATGCGGCGATGAACGAATCGGGTCATGCGAACGATGGTGAGTACGGCGATACGGGTAAAAGTCCGGAAAACAGAGCAATGAGTCGCGACCCGGCCCGACTGGCTGCTTCCTGGACATCCTCATGGGTGTTTTTGTCAAAACTGCCCGGAATACTGACGTTGGTAATGACCGATACTCCCAGAACCGGCAGGTCCATGTGCCTGGCCACGATAACTTCAGGTATGGTGGACATCCCGATGGCATCGCCGCCAATGATGCGGTAATGCAGATATTCGGCAGGGGTCTCAAAACTTGGGCCTGGGTTTCCCACGTAAACGCCTTCTTGAATCGTAAACCCCAGTTTTTCAGCCGTTTGGTGAGCCAGGCCAACCAGTTTTCGGTCGTAGGGTTCCGACATGTCCGGGAAGCGAGGTCCCAACTCTTCAACATTGGGTCCGCGTAACGGACTCTCCGGAAAAAAGTTGATATGATCCCGAATAACCATCAAATCACCTACACTAAAAGAAGGATTGATTCCTCCGGCAGCATTGCTTAGAAACAACTGTTTGATCCCAATCATCTTTAATACTCTGATGGGCAGTGTGACCTGCTCCATCGAGTACCCTTCATAATAGTGGAATCGACCTTGCATGGCGACAACGGGAATTCCCGAAAGCCGACCGAAGATCAGATTACCGGAATGACCCTCTACTGTTGTAGTTGGAAACCCGGGGATATCATTATATGGTATAACTGTCTGATTTGTAATAT
Source organism: Bacteroidales bacterium (assembly GCA_012523435.1). GTDB lineage: Bacteria > Bacteroidota > Bacteroidia > Bacteroidales > UBA12481 > UBA12481. Next base: position 34,583 of record JAAYIP010000191.1, read on the forward strand.
TTTTAGTTAATCCTCCCAGACCTGTTCCCAAGACAATGCCTGCTGCCGGAGCTAGTCCGGGCAGGGATCTGAGATAGCTGGCTGCTTCATGAATTCGGTGCAACATAATTATTATCAGTGGTTTAGTCAGCGATTTCTTAGCGGTTTTATCAGGGGTAATATTTGTGTGATAAGATCTTTTTCCCGATCGAAAGAGGGTACTGCTGGGATTCGGTACACCGGTAAACAGGTTAGTTCGGGGTACCGGGCGAGTTTGACAAAGTCTTTGCCGGTGGTGACAATAACCGGCGAATCGGATTTGTACTGATTGAATGTTTGTACGATTCGATTGACATCTCCTTGGGTATAGTGGTGGTGATCGCCAAACTTCAGGTGAGTCAGCACTTTGCCAAACTGTTCTAAATGCGTATGTAGAGGGCCGGGAGAGGCAATGCCGGTAACCAGGATGAGTGGTTTAAGGTCACTCAGTGGATCGGAGGAGCGATCCGGATGGGAGGGCAGTACCAGTTGTTGCGGGGTAAACAGGTTGAAAAGGTTGACGGGTGCTTGATAGTGAATCCTGCTGTAGAAGGTTGGGATGATCTGGCGGTATTTGATTGGAGTGTTGTTTGGAGGGTCAACTCCGGGTGGTATCTTGGTGATTATCAGGATGTCGGCCCGTTTCAGCTCAGAGAGAGGCTCTCGTAGCCTGCCGGTAGGCAACATTTTTTCTCTGAACATTGGCCGGTTGTAATCATCCAAAATGATTGAGAGTGTTGGCCTGATCTTTCGGTGTTGAAATCCATCATCCATCAGGATTACATCGATCTTTCCATACCGGCCGCTGGTGATGGTTTTGATGCCTCTTGATCGATGCGCGTCGACTGCCACCAGAATATCAGGGTGCCTGAGCTTAAGCTCCAGCGGCTCGTCTCCTGTCATCACCGGGGAAGAGGAGGTCTCAACGACTAAAAAGCCGGAGCTCTTGCGTTTATAACCCCTGCTGAGGACAGCCACCCGGTATTCTTTTTTCAGCTTATCGGCCAGCCACCCGACCATTGGTGTTTTTCCGGTGCCTCCGGTGACCAGATTCCCGACCACAATAACTGGTACTGGCGGATCGTAAACCGACAGTAAGCCTTTGTCGTAAAGGAAGTTCCTGGTTCTGATGATCAGTTCATACAACATAGTTTGCCGGTTAGGATCAATACACTTCGATCCGGTAAGGTAATCGTGCCTGCATCCTGCCGGAGTTTATCATCTCTTTGATATCCTGAATAATCGGAATATGGCGGGTCAGAAGTTCCTCTTCCGGAGAGGATTTTCCCATTAGGCTTTCAATTATCTGATTAATAGGGTCTTTGAGTTGTGGCATTTCGCGAACGCGCCAGGTGGCCAGTCCGGCCTCCGAGGCTGCCAGCCTGATCGCGTCATGGAGCCCACCGATCTCATCCACCAGTCCCAGCTCTTTTGCGGTAACTCCAGCCCAGATTCTTCCTTCGCCAATGCGATCCACCTCTTCAACCGGCATTTTACGGAACTTGGATACCTGGTTGAGGAAATAGGAATAGGTTTGCTTCAGCTGGTCCATAAAGAGGGCTCTTTCTGCTTCTGTCAAAGGCCTGAAGATCGTCCCGGCGCCGGCTAGTTCATTGGTTTGCACACCATCGATGGTAAGTCCGATCTTATCTTTCAGCAGTTTCTCTGCGTTTGGAATCATCCCAAAAGCTCCGATGGAGCCGGTGAGGGTCGTTGGGCCGGCTACAATCTTACTTCCCGGGGTTGAGATCCAATAGCCTCCCGAAGCGGCCAAGTCACCCATAGAGATGATCACTGGTTTTTCCTGGGCGGCTAGTTCCACTTCGCGACGGATTACTTCCGAAGCGAGGGCGTCACCGCCGGGAGAATTCACGCGAAAAACTATGGCTTTCGTTTTTTTGTCGAGCCGGGCTTTTTGAATGGTTTTGGCCAGATTAGCACCGATGGATTGTGGACCGGTTGATTCCATTGCGATGGAGCCAGTTCCGTAGATCACTGCGATACGGTCAGCTGTGTAATCCTCTTTCGCGGTGGAGGCGGCATTGGTATATTTGCTGATGGATACCGTACTGAGTTTGGCTGTCGATTTGGTGTTAGTTAACTCTTTCAGAAGATCCTGCACCTGATCTTCATACAGGAGACTATCAACCAATCCAGCTTTTACAGCCCCTTCGGGTGAGCGGCCCGACCACTGATCTGCAATCAGGTTGAGCTGTTCCGCTGTGAGGTCACGACTCTCTCCAACAGCTGTGATGATTCTGTTCCAGATCGCCTGCAGATAGGCATCCAACTGTTCGCGGTTTTCCGGGCTCATCGACTGTTGTTGGAAAGGCTCTACGGCAGCTTTAAACCGACCCTGACGGATGATCTGCATGTCTATGCCGATTTTATCAAGAGCCTCTTTATAGAACATGGTCTCCGCTCGTAATCCTCTGAATTCCAGGATGCCCAGAGGATTTAGAAACACTTTATCCGCAACGGAGGCGACAAAATAGGAGCCTTGCGAATAGATGTTGGAATAGGCAAATACAAATTTCCCCGATTCTTTGAATTTAGCCAGGGCATTTCTGATTTCATCAAGGGATGACAATCCATTGGCTTGCTGGCCAGTGAGGATAAGAACACCTGAAATGTCAGGGTCTTCTGCTGCCTTTTGCAGGTTGTTGACCACTTCATACAAGCCGATGGAGCTTCCCATACCAAAACCCTGAAGACTGCTAACATCAAAGGGACTATCAATGGTGCGGTCGGTAATAGGCTTGTTCAGATCGACAACGAGGACTGTATTAGGCTTAAGCTTAATGACTTCGGGCTTGGACGAAAAGAGTGCTGAAAAACTGCCCAGTCCGAGTAGAAAGATGGCCAGAAGAGCTAACAGGATAGCTAGGAAGCTGGCCAGGAAGTATTTAAGAAAACCTTTCATGGTAATATGGATGTGTTAGTATCAAAAGTAGTTTTAAAGGTCTAATTTTACGAACATTTTCAATGAGATGAAAGAGCTGGTCATCGGTTTGGGTAGTAATCTTGGTAATCGGGAGTGGAACATTTCGGAAGCCATCAGATTATTATCACTGGAATTCGGTCCACCACTAAAGGTTTCTTCCTTAATCGAAACCGAGCCTTGGGGCTTTAATTCCGATTATGCTTTTCTGAATGCCGTAGCTCTATTCAGTCCGGTGGTTGATTCAGAAGCATCTAGTGCAGAGCTTCTTGCCGGTTTCATGCGACTGCTCTTTCAGATAGAAGCTCAGTTGGGGAGGAACCGGACGAAAGAGGGTTATGCTGATCGAACCATTGATCTGGATCTATTATTTTATGGTGATACAGTATTGTGTCATCCGGAGCTTACAGTGCCTCATCCGCTGCTGCATAAGCGGGGCTTTGTACTCATCCCACTGATGGAGACCTGCCCCGACCTGGTTCATCCGGTTCTCAGGAAAACCACTAGGGAATTACTGGAAACGCTTAACACTAAAGAATAACAGCTTTTAGTAGAAATCCTCACCCCAGGCGGTTTTGCTGCCATAAGCCAGATCTCCGGCATCGCCCAGACCCGGAACGATGAATGCCTTGGATGTTAGCTCATCATCGATGGCTCCTACCCAAATCGTTGCTTTCCTTGCCGGAATCTTTTTTCTCAGGAATTCAATTCCTTCCCGACTGGCAACCAAAGTGAGGATATGCACGTGTGACGGAGTTCCTTTTTCAAGTAATGCGTTGTAAGCTAAGGCGATAGATGATCCAGTGGCAAGCATGGGATCAGCTAATACGACTACTTTCCCCTCGATAGATGGGCAGGAGATATGCTCGAAACGGATATGGAAGGTTCCATCTTTTTCATAAACCCGGTAGGCGGAAATAAAGGCATTTTCGGCTTTGTCAAAGAAGTTTAGGAGCCCCTGATGGATGGGAAGACCGGCCCTAAGGATAGTTGCCAACACCAGCTCGTTGGTTGGCAGGGCTACTTCGGCGGTGCCGAGGGGGGTTTTGACCTCTTTCCTCTCATAATTCAAGGTTTTACTAATCTCCATGGCAAAAACCTCGCCTGCTCTCACCAGATTATGACGAAAGCGCAGGGAGTCTTTCTGGATCTGTTCATCCCTTATTTCGGCTATGAATTGGTTGAGGATGGAATTTTTGGATCCGAGGTTTATGATCATAATGGGCGGCTTTGGTGTTCCCAAAAGTAACAAAAAAACCTATCAGCAAAGCACTCAGGATTTTCTGTTAATGGAAACGTCCAGGTGTGACAGCTTTAAGGAGGGGCGGCAGTCGATTGAACCGCATGGAAGGGTAGCTTTGCGGCTCTGGTCCAAACCCTTTGTAGAAGCGGGCGACATTTGGGATGTCAGAACCCTCAAAATCTAACAGATAATCTTGGCCTGCATACTGATGAATGATCCGATCGATTAAGTAAAACATGGCACGTTGCTCCTGACCTGTATTGGTCATGGCCGGGGCTAGATAATAGAGCACCTGCCGATGGATTCCCGTCAGCACTGCTGCAATAAGGCTGCCTTCCGGATCTCTGACACCAAAAATAATGCCCGACCGCTGTCGAGTCATGGCGCTAATAAGCCTGATTAACAGTGGTTTATTGGTGTCTGATAGCAGAATCTTACTGCCTGGGCTTTGATCAGCTTCGAGGAGGTCGAGGAATTCATCCTGGTTGATTTCGGACGTAAACCGGAGATCGCGGTTGGCTGCTTTTTGTAGGTTTCTGCGATGATTGGAGGAGTAGTGCCGGGCAATCTCTTCATACGAATTATTTAGTCGAAGCAGGTAGGTAGTGTGCCACTGAAACCGAAATGGTCCGGGGCAGATGGGATTGCCATAGTTCAGGGTAATTTCGGCAAGCCGAAAGCGTGTCGGGATGGAGCTCATGAACTCCTGCACCTGATCAGGTCTAACCGCGGTACTCGAAAAGATGCCGGCCTGCTGGCTCAAGAGTGGTTGGTACAAATAGCTAATGCCCAATTTTTTACGCCAGGTTAATGGCATCGCCAGCTGATAATTGTTGGCTACCAGAGCATGCCAATTGGGACTGACGGCATCCAGGTACCAAGAGAGGTGGTAAATTTTGCCGGTGAGGGAATGGTTCACGGCATGATCCCACAACTCGCGTCGAATCTGGTTATTATGAAGATACCGTATGCCCATAAGTTTGTATTGGTCCTGCAGCATGCTGGATGAGTTCGCGATAAACGGACGACCATCCTCTCCAGGCTTTCCATTCACTGAGTGACTCGTTGTGCCAGAGGCTGATAAAAGTACCACCAACCTCTCTGGTGGTGTCAATAAGCTTCTGAATGAGTTGGGTGGCTTGGGTGGGATCGAGCTTCATGTATTGCCTTAAGGTTGTGTCCATTACCTCAAAGGGATACACCATGAGCTGTGTCGGGGTATTCTCCCGAAGATCGAAAAACCGGAATGGGATGGCAATACCTGCTCTGTACCCAACCCGGTCGGCGAAACCCAGACTGTACTCTTCCCGGATGCCGGCCTGGAGTAGGTCTTGGTAAGTTTCCGGAAATCTGATTTTTAGATAGTGCTGTCGACTTCGGATGACAGGCTGGCCCGTCATGCTAGTCAGTGTTTCCACCTCTTGGAGCAACAATGATGGATGGATATTGGAAGCATACGAAGGGTGAAGGCCGGTTTTGAATTCTTCCGACAGCTGCTTGACCAGTTGCCGGAAATTTCGGTTGGCAGGATTGATATTCTTATCGAACCGTCCATGCTTGCCCACTTGGAAGAACCAGATGGGTTCCGAAGGGTTCTCGTGATGAAAATACCGGAATAGGTTATAGGTGTCGAAGGGATCGGGTTGGTTTCCTCTTAAGACGGAAAATCGAAAATTCCTCCCTTCCATATCCCGCCGGTCTTTCCAGATTCCAGCCAGTGTTCGGAGAATACCTTTACCACTAAAGGCATAGGCGCTATCCACATCAATTGTTGGAATGAATTGATATTTAGGTTGTAAAATGCTGATAATTAGGGTAGTATGCTCCTCGAGTAGTTTTGAGAACGCGATAGCCCAACGATTAACTATTGGTTCTTCCAGCACATCAAGTCGGTAGGCCGAACTTTCATGCGATGGAAATCGGCCGTGTTGATCGGGTTTAAAGGGCAGATACTCTTCGTAACGGGCTACGAAATAGAAGGTGGCAGCCAAGATGTCAAAAGGTACCAGGGTTTTCTCCAGATCATTCCGCTGGGCAAAGATCACAGGCCAACCGTTCCATAGATCTCCTTTAACCAGATGATCAGTTTGAGGGTGTATGCTGTTCTCGAACAGCAGGCCGCATGCTTTTATCCAGGGGATATCATCGATAGGCTCGTGAGAGTAGGCCAGCTTAGGGCCTTGGTATTCGCGGATCTCATCAGTCCTGACCGTGATTTGGCAGGGTTGTCCCAGCAGTTGGCGAAACAGCAAGTCAATAGTCCAGGCGACTCGGTGATTATTTTCCGGAGAATAGATCAGCATTTTGTACGGATAATCGGCCAACCAAGATACAAAATATTAAGTGTGCTGACAGTTTAAGGCATCAGGTTCTCATCGGCCATGCTGAGGTATCCTTGATCTGAGACGATGAGATGATCGAGTAGGGAGACATCAAGTAAGTTGGCGGCATCCTTGATCTTTTTGGTGATCTTCAGATCGGGTTCCGATGGGGTGAGGTTACCTGATGGATGATTGTGTGCCAAGATAAGGGCTGAAGCCAACCTTTCGATTGCAGCATGAAGGATTAGACGGATATCGGTAACGGTACCTGAAATGCCACCCTGACTAATTCGAACCTGGTCGATCAGTTGATTAGCACGATTTAAAACAAGGATCCAGAATTCTTCGTGTTGTAGGTCAGCGAGTTTACCTTCGATAAGTCGATACGCATCCTGACTGCAGCGGATTTTTGGTTTGCTGGCAGGTGTGGCGTTGCGGCGCCGCCGTGCTAGCTCAAAACCGGATTGAATTTTAACAGCTTTAGCGTGACCGATGCCGGGGATCTTTTCCAATTCGGCTATGGACATCTGACTTAGCCTGACCAAATCGTTTCCAGCCTGTTGAAGAAGATTCCGGGCTAGGTCGATGGCTGAATGGTTCCGATTTCCGGTACCGATGAGAATCGCAATTAACTCTGTGTTGCTCAGGCTTCTAAGCCCTTGGCTCAATACCTTCTCCCTGGGGCGTTCCTCAACGGCCATGTCGAGGATCTTGATAAATGGGTACTCCATCGTCTTTGGTATTACTTCTTTCTTCTTTAGACGATGGTTACCCCAGTCAACGGAAAATAAAAGCCCCGCTTTTGGGCGGGGCTTAAACATTGATTGGAATATCTTAACCTATAAGCTGTTCACGTGCCTGGTGAGGCTCGACTTCAGGTTGGCGGCCTTGTTGGCGTGAATGATGTTTTTCTTGGCCAGCTTGTCAAGCATGGAGGCCACTTTTGGGAGCTGCTCAACAGCAGCTTCCTTTTCACCCGTAAGCCTCAATTGCTTGATCGCGTTGCGGGTAGTCCGAGCGTAATACTTATTATGTTCTTTCCTCGATTCGGTTTGACGAATTCGCTTTAAAGCTGATTTATGATGTGCCATTTGCTTATTATTATTTACTTGAAAGCTCTGTAGCCCGTAGGGGAATCGAACCCCTGCTACCAGAATGAAAATCTGGCGTCCTAACCGCTAGACGAACGGGCCAAATAACGCACCCAAGCAAAACTTGGGTCTGCAAAAGTAACTAAAAATTATTTTCGCGCAACAGGTGCATTCTTTTTTTATCACCTACTGACAAGACAATAACCTCATCGCCGGCGAAAAGAGTGCTATCTTTGTTAGTATGGCTGACATTGATTTTGAAACGATCCTGTGCGACAGCAGTCGGTCGCTGGCTGATTATGTTACTTCAGTGGTTGGTGCCGACCCTCAATTGTTTGACCAGGTTCTTGACCTGGCCTTGGAGCTGAAGCCACGAATCAGTATGCGGGCAGCTCGCGTGGCCGATCTGGCCTGCCTGAAGCATCCAGAACTCATCCGACCACGATTGGCAGAGATTGCAGGGCTTCTGCCAGATATCACTGACCATTCGGTGAGACGGATCCTACTCCATATTCTGATTCGGCACCCCTGGGTGGAGGATGAAGATGCCATGGGCCGACTCGTTGAAACGCTTCTGACCTGGTTGCAGGATGAACGACAGGACCTCGCCGCCCGATCCTATAGTATTAATATGATGGAAAAAATCTGTGAGGTCGAACCAATGCTGGGACGAGAGCTGGCTCTTGTTCTGCAGGAATCCCTGCCCGGCTGGAACTCTGTCACCCTCCGAAAACAGGGACAGAAGGTATTAACCCGTTTAATGAAGGAGCATGAGTTTTAAAACACAGGTAATGAGTCTGTTGCGATCGGTTAGACTGCTGCAACTCATCGATAAGGGCCGGTTTTGGCCAATGAAAATCCGTAATTATCGGCGCAACCGGAACTTCGTCAGAATGCATCCTGATGTGGTGCTCCCACCAGATTATCTTATGTACGAATCCTTTCAGCTGGATTATGCTCGATATTACCTGAATGGTGAAAAGAGTGCCGGATGGTTGATAGATCTGGTTGGGAACCATATCGACCTGTCAACGGCAAGAATTCTGGACTGGGGTTGCGGTCCTGCCCGGATGTTGCGCCATTTGCCAGTAATGCTACCGGGAGCAAGCTGTTATGGCACCGATTACAACAGAAAGACAATCGACTGGTGCTCAGGCGTTTTTGATGATATCACCTTTCATGCGAACGACCTGATGCCTCCGCTGATTTTCCAGGAAGACTATTTCGATCTGATTTATGGAATATCCATTTTTACCCACCTGTCGGAGGAAGCCCATCATGCCTGGCTGGCTGAGCTCCTTCGGATACTAAAGCCGGGCGGAGTGTTGTTCCTGACCCTCCATGGAGCCTCGTTTAGGGGCAAGCTAACCGACCGTGAATTGACTGATTTTGATGCCGGAAGGCTGGTTGTCAGAGGGTTAGTAAAAGAAGGGCATCGCACCTTTACGGCCTTTCATCCGGAGAGCTGGGTCCAAACCTGGCTACCCCCAGGCTCTGTTGCTGAACATATCCCCGGGAATATAGGGGACCAGGATGTCTGGATGATTATAAAACCAACAAAAGAATTCCTCCGGTAGCAAGGGTCAAAAGGGTGGCCGGCAGGATATTAACTCCATTGGTGCCTTTGAAATAGGTTACCGGATTAATTGACTTGACTTGTTCTGATGTTTGATTCGGGTGTTGGTATCGTTCGGGTATATCCGGAATTCCGTTGCCATTGGTGTCAGGCAGTTGACTAGCGAACACCATCAATCCGGCCCACTCTTTGGCTTCCTGGATGCCAGGAGTATCCGGGTCGCGGTCGATCAAGCCCAGTTTAAGATCAGTCATCGCTGTTCCATCGGCCTGTTTGGGCTCGACTTTCAGAATCCCTTTAGTTAGCTGCTTAATCAACCCGAAGAACTCTAATACATAGGCATTTGTTACGATACTATAGAGCTGAGATTTGTTTTTAGTCAACGGGATGCGTTTAAAACCCTCCTCATCGTTCCCGATTTCAACTTCGAAAACCTGGTCCAGAGGCAGTCGGGTGCGGTTGTATCGGTAGCGAATGCCCGACCAGAACGGGAAGTTCCCAGTGGAGATACGCGGGGCTATCAGCATGACTTCGAGGATGTTTTTTAGTTCCCGACCGGTGACATAAATTTTGCTCATGGAATAGCCGGGTTGATTATCGTTAACTCCTTGTCCCAGAGGGAATATCCGAAAAAGATCAGAAGGAAGCTGTAGCCCAGTCGTGCCAGTCACGATATTATCGCGAATCAGTCCGGTAGTAACCAGGGCAACATCTGTTGATTTGTTGTCGATACTTCGGGCGTAATAGTATAGGGCATCAGCGAGAAATGGGCCAAGATTGGAAGTTTTCAGTCCGGTTTGTTCGTTGAGCATCAGATCGAAGGAGGTTTCTAAAAGAGGTTGGGTAGCCTCGAAGCCATACGCTCCGAACAGTTCTGAGCCGATCTTTTCTTGTTGATCAGCGATCCGGCGCTGGATCATCGGGTCACCAGGTATTTGGTCATTGACTGGAATCAGTTCGCTTGAAATGAGGGTGATCTGTTCCGGGCTTTTTTCGATGACCAGCTTTCCCACGTAGCGTCCTTCGGAACCTGCCTGAACGATAATCGTTTGATTCACTTCTATTGGTTTAGCCAGCGGAGTATGCGAATGCCCTGAAATGATCACATCAATTCCCGATACCTGGTTA
>JAAYIP010000192.1 GCA_012523435.1 Bacteroidales bacterium
CAGAATAAGTGCATCGGTTGCGGAGCCTGCATTGCTAGTTGCCCGTATGATGCAAGATATTCGCATCCAAAGGGATATGTCGATAAATGCACATTCTGCATCCACCGGGTTAAAAAAGGGCTCGATCCAGCCTGTGTAGCGGTCTGCCCGACCAAGTGCATGTATTTTGGGGATCTGGATGACCCTAAAAGCCCGGTCTCCATGGTGCTGAAAAACCGTAAATATAAAACCCTGATCCCGGAAGCCGGGACCAAGCCTCATCTCTATTTCCTGATCTAACCGATTTTTATAATGGATTCTTTATTATGAGAGAAGAGATTATCGTTAGCGGCAGGATGAACCCCTTCATCGATCCGCATCTGAATATCTGGCATTGGCAAATCCCGACTTACCTTTTTCTGGGCGGTTTGGCTGCAGGAATTCTATTCTTTGCCGCCCTGTTTTACCTGCAAGGGAAAGAAGAGAAGTACCGTACGGCTGTTAGGGTTGCTCCTCTGATAGTTCCTATCTTGCTGGTGCTTGGACTATTCGCTTTGTTGCTCGATCTGAAGCACAAACTCTACTTCTGGCAACTCTACACTACTATTCGCCTAGAATCCCCGATGTCATGGGGCGCCTGGACTTTAATGGTCGTTACACCGTTGTCATTTATCTGGGCAGCTATCCATCTGCGTGATGTGTTCCCAAAATGGGATTGGAAGTATCAGTGGTTAAAGGACTTAGAGGCTTTCTTTATTCGATATAAACGACCAATGGCCTGGGTGATTGTGATCTTTTCGGTGATTCTGGGCGTCTATACCGGAATTCTCCTGTCGGCTTTCAATGCGCGACCTCTCTGGAATACCTCAATCCTCGGGCCGCTGTTTCTGGTATCCGGATTCTCAACCGGGGCAGCAGCCATCATCCTGTTTTCGAAGAATCACGAAGAGCGAAAGACTTTTGCCAAAATCGACCTGCTGCTAATCGCGGTTGAGCTTTTCCTGATCATCCACCTCTTTATGGGTTTCCTAGCCAGTACTCAGGTTCAAATAGATGCAGCAAACCTCTTCCTGGGGGGACCCTATACGGCTCCTTTTTGGATTCTGGTGGTCACGATGGGACTGGCTGTGCCGGCGCTCCTGGAAGTTCTGGAACTGCTGAAATACCGGATCCCAGTTTATATTCCTGCCATCCTCGTCATCTTTGGTGGATTGATGTTACGTTTTATCATCGTTTATGCCGGACAAGTGAGTCGTTGGATGTACTAAGAATTGCTATAGTTAGATCGGTAAATGTAAGATAGACACAAAGTTAGAAAGTTAAAGATAGTTGAAATAAAGATCAAAATGGAAGAAAAACACAAAGACAGGTCACGGTCTTATCTGAATCCATACCTGGGAGGTGTTCTGCTGGGTCTGGTTCTGCTAGCCGCGAATTTTATTTCAGGGCGGGGCCTTGGAGCCAGTGGGGCAGTCAAAAGCGTGATTGTGGCAGCCACCCAGACGATAGCTCCTGCCCATGTTGAGAAAAATGCCTACTACCATGATTACATGCAAGAGCACGATAAGCCACTCAAAAGCTGGTTGGTGTTCCAGATGGCAGGGGTGTTGGTGGGTGGTTTTATTTCCGGGGCCTTGTGGGGTCGACTAAAACTCAAGGTGGAGCACAGCCCCAAGATCACCTCTCGTAAACGACTATTCCTCGCTGCAATCGGAGGCATTCTTTTCGGGTTTGGATCACAGCTTGGAAGGGGATGTACCAGCGGATCAGCCCTGAGCGGCATGGCTGTCCTCTCACTGGGCGGATTCATCACGATGGCTGCCATTTTCGGGACAGCGTTTGCTTTTGCTTATTTTTTTAGAAAAAACTGGATCTAATCGTAACTTAAGATCAAAATGGGACCACTATTTGTTAATAATATCATCTCCGAAAACACGAACTTCCTCTTGGCATTCTTCATTGGAATTGGTTTTGGAATGGTACTCGAGAGCAGCGGATTTTCCTCCAGCCGAAAACTTGCCGGGATATTCTACGGATATGACACCGTTGTCCTGAAAGTTTTCTTCACCGCAGCCCTGACAGCCATGCTAGGTTTGCTTTTTATGAGCCTGTTTGGGTGGATAGACCTGAGCTTGGTCTATGTTAACCCAACGTATCTCACCTCTGCCATTATTGGAGGCGCAGTCATGGGCGTAGGATTTATCATCGGTGGATTTTGCCCGGGGACCAGCTTCTGCGGGGCAGCTATCGGAAAAATCGATGCGATGGTTTTTGTCGGCGGACTCTTTCTGGGAATCATCCTCTTTTCAGAAACTTATCCGCTCTGGGAAAAGATCTACCTCGCAGGATTTAAGGGCAGCCCCAAACTTAGTGAATCTCTAGGCCTGTCTGATGGATTACTGGCACTGGGAGTGATCCTGATGGCCGTGGCCATGTTCTACGTGGCAGAATGGGCAGAGAGAAAATTCCCTCGGGAAGAGTATTAACCGCTAATAGAAAAGAAATGAAACCAAGAGTGATTTTATCGATTGCCGTTGTGGGATTGGGCCTGATCATTGCTGCTGTCCCGAAAAACACGACGCAACCCTATAAACTGACTGCAAATCAGTTGCTTGATGAGGCTAATAGTAGTTATCAGTTCTTTAGTCCGGATGAGCTGGCCGACCTTCTCATCAAGAAAGATCCATCCATCCTGTTGATTGACGTTCGGGATCCGGAAGAGTTCGCTACATACAATCTTCCAGGATCGATCAACATTCCTTTTTCCGACCTGCTCAATAGCGAATGGACTGGAACACTGAATCAGGATGTCAGGATCAATATCTTCTATTCCAACGGGACCTTGTTGGCTAATCAGGCGTGGATGATCACCCGACAGCTCGGCTATCTAAACAATTATGTGCTGGAAGGAGGACTGAACTATTGGGTCGAAACCATCATGAATCCTGATAAGCCGCAGTCAACCAGTCCAAACGAAGAATTGGCGCGTTATGATTTCCGAAAAGCGGCAGGGGCTGCACTGGGTGGGGGGGCAGCAATTGCACCGGTTGTAGAAGAATCCAGCACACCCCGACCAGTTATTATTCGGAAACCGGCGAAAAAGAAAGTGTCAGGGGGATGCTGATAATCAGCTCCATCTACCGCTGATGGGTGTACCACAATCCGGACAGTGACCATCTTTAAGCTTGTTAAATTCAATGCTAAATCCTGATCGCTTGATTAACAGGGTTTTGCATTTAGGACAATAGGTGTCTTCACCCCCAATACCCGGAACATTGCCGATATAAACGTACTTAAGGCCAGCTTTCACCGCAATCTCTTTGGCTCGTGTTAAGGTATTCAACGGTGTTGCCGGTAGCCGGGTTAATTTATACTGCGGATGAAAGCGGCTGAAATGCAGTGGGTAATCAGCAAATCCTTCCTTTGCCAGCCAATCACACATCCGGCTGATCTGATCAAAATCATCAGTCCAGCTGGGAATGATCA
>JAAYIP010000193.1 GCA_012523435.1 Bacteroidales bacterium
AGCCGTGCCGTGATGGATGGATTGATGACTCCTAGAGCTCTCAATCAGCTGGAGTGTTATGAGGCCGGACTCCTCTTCGCCCGTACCGAAGGGATCATCCCGGCTCCTGAATCAAGCCACGCCATCGCTGCAACGATCCAGGAGGCCATCAAAGCCAGAGAAGAAGGCAAGGAAAAAGTCATCCTGTTCAACCTCAGCGGTCATGGATTGCTCGACCTGAAAGGTTATGAGAAGTACATGAACGGCGAACTCACTGATTATGAGTTGCCTCAGGAGGTTATCGACAAAAATCATGAAGCCTTGGCCAGCTATCCGGTACCCCAGGTTTAGCAGCGTGAGTTAAAAAATGAACTCCCGACTTTCGCCGGGGAAGAGATGAACCGTCATGATCCCACCATTATGGGCAATCATGGCCGTTCCTCCTTTCTGGGAACGAATAAAGGCCTTGGTCAGCCTGCCAGGCGGCCATTACCCACCGGGAGCGCTTCATAGAAGTTACTATTGGGTTAGGCTTTATCAGGAAGACAGCGCTGCACGGTAGGTCTGGATGGCGCGCACCCGTGCCATGGCATGATCCACCATGGGTGGGATATATCGCTGGGGGTCATAGTCAGGGATCCACTGCCTGATGTATTCCAGGTTTGGATCGAAGCGCTGTTGTTGCAGCGAGGGGTTGAACACCCTGAAGTAAGGCGCTGCATCACAACCAGTTCCAGCCGCCCACTGCCAGTTTCCGTTGTTTGATGACAGCTCATAATCCAGGAGCTTGCCGGCAAAATAGGCCTCCCCCCAGCTCCAGTGGATCAGGAGATGCTTACACAGGAAGCTGGCCACCACCATCCGGATCCGGTTATGCATAAACCCGGTCTGGTTGAGCTGGCGCATCCCGGCATCGACCAAAGGGTAGCCTGTCTCACCCCGGCACCACCGCTGGAAATCTGCCTCATGATTCCTCCATTGAATGGAATCGTAAACCTTTTTGAAACTCTGTGTCACCAAAGCAGGATAGTGATGCAGAATCTGCATGAAAAATTCCCGCCAGATCAGTTCACTCAGAAACACAGGACTCTCTTGCTCTGCCTGGCGGGCCAGCTCCCGGATGCTGATGGTTCCAAAACGCAGATGCGGTCCAACCAGCGTGGTAGCTCCTAGGGCAGGCACATCGCGATATTGCTCATAGGCCCGGATATTGGTGAGGTTGGGCGGAGGCGCCGATATAGCTGATGGCCGGAATCCTAACGCCTCGATCTCAGGGAAAGACCAGGATGCCTCGATAAAAGCAGGAGGGCCATAGTTTTTGTGTATCTCACTGGCAATCTGCTTGTATTTCTCCAGCCAGCGCTTTTTGTAAGGGGTGAAAACGGTATATGGAGTGCCATCAGCTTTGATCACCTCCTCACGATCGAAAATCACCTGGTCTTTGGTAAAACTGATGGGAACACCGCTGGCATTTAAAACCCGGGCAACCGCTTTGTCCCGCTCCACCGCATAAGGCTCGTAATCACGGTTGGCAAACACGCCAGCGATAGTAAACTCCTCAAGGAGCTGCTCCCACACCTCCCGCGGATTTCCCTGCCGGATCATCAGGGCTGATCCTTTCGATCGCAGATCATCATGCAACTTCCTCAGCGACTGATGAATAAACGTTATACGAGAATCATCAGCAGGAAGCTCAGATAATATCTGGGGATCAAAAATAAACAGTAGCAGGATCGGCAACCCTGATCTAACCGCAGCATCCAGAGCACGGTTGTCCTCAAGTCGCAGGTCGCGCCTCAGCCAGAGGATGGAGATCGGGGCTTGGATCATATCGGTATTAAGTTCTCTTACTCACTAGGCTTAGATTTCCTCTGCAGTTCAATGGAAATTGCTGCCGATTGTAATCCTTTACTATGTGCCCTGATAACAATCCGTCCAGGAGCATTAGCCCGACCTTTTACAATCGCCAGGGCTAATCCGTTGAAAGCTTCCCGCTCTAAACTGCGGAAGGGAGTAAAGTTTGTTGGGTCGCCATTATCCGTAGCGATAATTCTCCCGGGTCCTTCTATCTCAAAGCGGATCAGATTTTTCGCATCTGGAACAACCAGTCCATCCCGGTCAACCACCTGAAGGGTGACAAAAGCAAGCTCAGATTCGGCGGGGTTGATGATTCCTTTATCCGGCACCAGAACAAGTTTCGAAGCCTTTCCGGTAGTTTTTATGCTCTTCTCTGCCCATTGCTGGCCGTTTTTGTAGGCAATCACATCCACCTGACCAGGCTCATATATCACACTATCCCACACGAGCCGAAAATCCTCACCCGGTTGCTTCATCCGTCGCCCGAGGCTTTTCCCGTTCACAAAGAGTTCTGCCTCATCTCCAGAGGTGTACACATGAACCGGCAGAATAGGTTTGGCTTTGGCGTTCCAGTTCCAATGGGGGAGGATATGTACCATGGGAAGATCGGGACGCCAATGGGATTGGTAGAGATAGTAGCGGTCTTTCGGAAATCCGGCCAGGTCGATGATGCCAAAATAGCTGCTTCGGGAGGGCGGCGTCGTCTCTTTCAGCTCTTTGAGTTTCTTTTCCAGCTCCGCCTTTTTTGCAGGATCATTCCTGTAATTCAGCAAGTTAGTCTCATCTGAATTATAAGGGGTAGGTTCGCCCAGATAATCAAATCCAGTCCACACATATTCACCCAACAGATGTGGGTTCTGATGATTGATCCTGAACTGAGCATCGGGGGTGCATCCCCAGGCAGGGTGAGCCTGATCATACGAACTGATCTGCCAGTTTTGGTAAAGCTCATCAAAGAAATATTCGCCTCTGGAGCTGACACAAGAGGAGGTTTCTGTGCCGATGGTTGGCATATCCTGATACCGCGGATCAGCATCCCATTTGGCTTGTTGAGCAAAAAAGTAGTTCACGCCCATCAGATCCAGCGCTAGCGGTGATCCGGCCTCCCGACTGCGGTCGGGGTCGTTGTACCCATTGGTCACCGGCCGGGTGGGATCCTCACTCCGGACAATTTCCGCCAGGTGGCGGGTCAGATCTGCATCCTGCTGGTCCATCACCTCATTGCCGATCGACCAGAAAATTACTGACGGATGGTTCCGGTCGCGTTTGACGAGCGCTCTCAGGTCTTTTTCGTGCCATTCATCGAACAGGAGGTGGTAATCCTGCGGCTTTTTCCCTGTTCTCCAGGTATCGAATGCCTCGTTCATCACCAGAAAGCCCATCTGATCAGCCAGTTCCAGCAGATCGGGTGCCGGCGGGTTGTGCGAGGTGCGGAGGGAGTTACAGCCCATCTCTTTCAGCAGTGTAAGCTGGCGACGCAGAGCGCTTTTGTTGACGGCTGCTCCTAAAGCCCCGAGATCGTGATGGTTGCAGGTTCCCTGAATATAAACTTTGCGACCATTCAGCACAAACCCATCTCTCGGTGTGATCTCAAACGTACGAACCCCAAAAGGCGTAAGATAACTGTCTGTAATCATGCCTCTTACACGTACTGTTGTCTGTACCACATACCGATGAGGAGCGTCAATATCCCAGATTTTTGGATTAGAAATCCGGGTTTGGAAGCCTTGGGTCATCGTGGAGGCCGCTTCAATTTGAATGATGGTATCCTTGAATGAAGCCACCCGTTTACCCTGAACATTATGCTCATCCAGTTCATAGATTGCAGTTCGGATGCTGGCTTCCGCCGGAGAAGAGCTCTCGTTTTTGATCGTTACATCAAGATTCACCATGGCGGAAGTAGGGGTTACTTCGGGAGTTGTCACAAAAGTTCCCCAATGATCCACGTGCACATTCCCAGATTTTACCAGCCACACATGCCGATAAATCCCAGCCCCGGGGTACCAGCGGGAGTCCCACTTTTCGGTGTCGAGGCGAACGGCGATCACATTCCGGCCACTATAATTCACAAACGGGGTCAGATCCATCCGGAAAGAGCTGTACCCATAAGGCCAGGTGCCCACATAGTGGCCGTTGAGCCAGATCTGGGCATAAGCCATGGCACCGTCAAAATCAAGGAAAACTTTTCGCCCGATATCGCTGGGCTGTAAGGAGAAAGCTTTGCGGTACCATCCGATTCCTTTGTAGGGTAATTTCCCTGTTTCACCTGGCAGGTCGATTCTGAATGGGCCTTCAACCGCCCAGTCGTGCGGAAGGTCAACATGCCTCCAGAGCTTATCATCATAATCCGGATGCTCCACCCCGTCCGGTTCTGGATAGATCGTTCCATCAGGCTGGGGGCCATAGCGTTCGAACAACCAGCCCTTATCAAAAAGGCTGGTGTTGGTAGCTCCCATCCGTTGA
The DNA here is from genome assembly GCA_012523435.1 of Bacteroidales bacterium. Lineage (GTDB taxonomy): Bacteria > Bacteroidota > Bacteroidia > Bacteroidales > UBA12481 > UBA12481. Next base: position 4,300 of record JAAYIP010000193.1, read on the forward strand.
ATAGGCTCCGTTCGCTGGGCCATCAGATTCATGCTTGTCACAAGAATGAGGAGGAGGATGCTCACTCTCTTCCAAACCAGATTGGTCACAGCTTTTTTGTTCATAATCAGATCTATTTTTTCAAGAGGATTTTACAATTTGATCAATACAGGAGATTTCCCGTTCCATTTTCGGCTAATAACTGGCTTACCTTCGCGGAGGATCTCCACCAGCGTTGTTTTGCCGGAACGTTTGATTTGCACATCAAACTCATCGCCGAAAGCCACCACACCTTTCAGGGCCATCTCATCCCATTCGGCCGGCAACCTCGGATCGACATAGAAAGAGGTCAATCCCGCTGGCCGGAGGCCAAATAGTCCTTCGGTAATCACTCGGCCATAGAGGGCCGATTCACCGGAGAGGTGTTTCTGGTCACCTTCGGGCCAGGCTTCCACCGCATAGGGTACATGATCACCCAACAACCGCCGGGTGGAATAACGCT
>JAAYIP010000194.1 GCA_012523435.1 Bacteroidales bacterium
ACACGATGCCGCCGGCATAAACGGTAACAGCCACTTTGGTGAGGACATAGCTGACCAGGGAGATGATTGACAGAAAGGACCGGGCGGTGGAGTTGTATCGCCTCTCCAGAAATTCAGGCATGGTAAATACTCCGCTTCTGGCATAAAAGGGTACGAAAACCCACCCTAGTACCAGGATCAGCCAACCATGCATTTCCCAGTGCGCCATGGCCATGCCACTGCTAGCACCCGCTCCGGCCAACCCGACCAAGTGCTCGGAACCAATGTTAGAAGCAAAAATAGAGGCACCGATAGCTAGCCAAGTGGCATCTCTCCCAGCCAGAAAATAGTCGGATGAGGTGTCCTCCTTCATGCGGCTTACCCACACAACAATGCCAATCAAAACCAGGGCAAACAGCCCCAAGACACTCCAGTCTAACCAGTGAAAACCAATCATGATGTAATCGATTTAGGTTTGCAGAAGCAATTTGGATTTTAAATGTTGAAATTACACTTTTAATGAAACAATGGAAAATTAATTAAAAAAACTTCATTTGATACTTTTGTGACCTTGGTGTATCTTCGCTACCAAACCAATAAAGGATTATACAATGAAAGGACCACTCAATCGCAGGTCATTCCTGCGGATATCAGCACTGACAGGGGCTTTTATGGGCATCCCATCACTTGGCCTCGGCGGGAAAACTCCCGATATTGAAGAACTGCTCGATCGGATTTCGGCAACTCCATCCCCTTCTGGTCAGTCCGTTATAGGCTTAACGGTCCCGCCAATCAAACAAGTAAGGGTTGGAATCATTGGCTTGGGTATGCGTGGTTCTGGAATGACCAAGCTAATTGATGCCCTCTGCCCGGATAAAGCTAAAATCGTGGCTATATGCGATCTGCAGGAAAAGTACACCAGCCGAACACTGGAGGCTCTGAAGAAGAATAATCAGAACCCGGCTGTGTACAAGGGTGATCCAAATGCCTGGAAAGAAATGGTGAAGCGCGATGATATCGATCTCGTCTTCATTTTTACGCATTGGGATGTTCACGTTGAGATGGCCGTGGAATCGATGCGCCAAGGTAAACATGTTGCTGTTGAAGTTCCGGCAGCCATCACGTTGGAGGAAGCCTGGCAGATGGTAAACACGGCTGAAGAGACCCAACGCAACTGTATTATGCTCGAAAATTGCTGCTATGGTAGCGAGGAACTGTGGCTTTTAAATATGGCCCGACAAGGCGTTTTCGGCAACCTGACCTATGGTGAAGCTGCATATATCCATGACTTACGTAGCTTGATGTTAGATCATTCCTATTATAATCAGTGGAGAATCCGTCATCACGTTAAACATGATGCTAACCTTTACCCAACCCACGGCCTCGGTCCAGTGTCTCAATATATGGAAATAGACCGTGGCGACCGGTTTGAGTACCTGGTATCAATGAGCTCCCCTTCGGTTAGCTTGGCTGAGTATTCTAAAAAGATGGATTATTCAAACGAGTTCTATAACAGGAACGATTTCATTCATGGTGATATGAATACCAGTTTGATCAAAACAGCCAAAGGACGAATGATCCACCTCTATCATGATGTGGTAACCCCCAGGCCCTATTCCCGTAACAACTGCCTCGCCGGCACAGGAGGCTATCACGAAGGTTACCCGAGCAGACTTGCCCTGGATGGGAAAGATAGCCATCGTTGGTTGCCAGATAACGAGTATAAAGAGATGCGAGCAAAATACGACCACCCCATCTGGACTCGCCTCAAAGCTGAAATTGAGAAGTATGGTGGCCATGGTGGAATGGACTTTGTCGAGATCTACCGCGTGATTGATAACCTCAATCGAGGTATTCAACTCGATATGGATGTGTATGATGCCGCTAGCTGGAGTGTTGTTTATCCATTAAGTGAAATTTCGGTTCAACTGGGGTCGGTTCCGGTGAAGTTCCCCGATTTTACCCGCGGAAGGTGGAAAGAACCCAGAAAATTGCAGATATTGCTGGATTAACATCCCCAAAAAAAGAGAAAGACTGAAGAGGGATCTTCAGTCTTTCTTTTTAACACTCATTGCTAAAGCGATTTTATCTCTTCAATCAGTTTTTGAATGCTCTGTTTGGCATGACCAAAGAGCATGCGGGTTTTTGGATTGAAAAACAGGAAGTTCTCAATTGCGGCATAGCCTTTCCCCATTCCCCGCTTCATCACAATGACATTCTTGGCTTCCCAGACTTTAACTACCGGCATGCCGTAAATCGGACTGGAGGGATCATCCATGGCGGCAGGATTGACTACATCATTGGCTCCAATCACCACCACTACATCAACATTCGGCAGATCATCATTGATCTGATCACTTTCGATGAGCTTTTCGTAGGAGACATCAGCCTCTGCCAGCAGCACGTTCATGTGCCCCGGCATGCGGCCTGCAACCGGATGAATAGCGTAGCGAACATCAACGCCCTTCTCTTCTAACATTTTTTCCATTTCATAACAGATGTGCTGAGCTTGCGCTACAGCAAGGCCATAGCCCGGGACGATTACGACTTTCTGGCTGTAACTCAATAAGATAGCAGCATCACTCACGGTGATCTCGCGAACCGAACCAGCCTCGTGATGCGCCGCCGCCGCTCCACCACCTCCAAAAGCTCCGAGGATGACATTTAATAGAGACCGATTCATTGCCTTGCACATCAGTAGGGTCAGAATCATTCCGGCCGAGCCGACAAGTATCCCACCAATGAGCATGGCCTGGTTGTGATAAAGAAAACCAGTCATGGCAGCCGTGACACCCGTAAAGGCATTAAGCAGAGATATCACTACCGGCATATCAGCACCCCCGATGGGTAGTACGAAAGTGATGCCGTAAAGAAGAGAAACCCCAAGGAGTACATAGGCCATCCAGATAATTTCTCTGGGTTGCGTGTGCCCCTGAGCCAGAATGATCACAATAAACGCGAGAAGACCAATCAAAAAAGCCAGATTGATGATCCGCATAAATTTTAATTTTGGATCCCCGATCTTCTCCGCAAGCTTGCCAAAAGCTACCATGCTTCCCGAAAATGAGACCCCTCCAATCGCTAACCCTAATAAAATAGAGATAGCTTGACCGTTCAGCATTCCCTGCGTTTCTATGAGCTCTGGAGCCATGCGGGGAAATTCAATGATGGCAATCAACGCCGCAGCTGCACCACCCATTCCGTTAAAGAATGAAACAAGCTGTGGCATAGCTGTCATTTTAACCTTTTTGGCAATCAACCAACCGAGGATAGTGCCTATTGCTATGGCAATGATTATCAGTCCGATATTCTTTATTGGCTCGCCATTTGTCTCGTGAAAAAGAATCGTGGTCACAATGGCTAAAAGCATCCCTGAGGCAGCAAGAATATTCCCCTTTCTAGCGGATTCCGGATGACTGAGCATTTTTAGTCCGAAAACGAAAAAGATGGCTGCAATAAGGTAAGAGAGTTCAAGAACGGAATCACCCATCGTAAAGGTGATGGTTTGCAAATGTTCGATGACTTCTTTCATGATTTCTTCGGTTTCTTCTTAAACATATCCAGCATCCGATCCGTGACGGCAAATCCGCCGACCACGTTCAACGTTCCCAGTATGACCCCAATAAACCCTAAGATTAATGCCCCTGTGGATTGGGCATGGCCCATCACAATGATGGCCCCGATAATCACAACGCCACTTAAAGCGTTGGCTCCAGACATCAAAGGGGTGTGCAGAATGGCCGGAACGTTTGAAATCACTTCTATGCCGAGGAAAACCGACAGGGCTATGATGAAAATAGCCTCCTTGTGAATGAAGAAAAATTCCAATATTGATTGCATAATAGAACAGTTTTAGCTAAACAAATTTTTAACCCGCGAATTGTAAACCTCTCCCTGATGGGTAACACAGGTGCCCTGGATCAGATCATCCTGGAAATCGAGCTTCAAATTGCCCTCTTCATTAATCATCAGGCTAAGAAAATTCAGTAGGTTCTTCCCAAACATCTTGCTGGAATCTTTTGGTAGGGTAGAGGGATAATCCGACTGGCCAATGATCTGTACTCCATTATGATTGATGGTCTGCCCATTGACCGTTAACTCACAGTTGCCCCCAGATGATGCGGCTAAATCGATCACAACTGAACCAGCTTTCATTTGCTCTACCGTGGCTTTCTCTAGTAATCGTGGTGCCGGCTTGCCCGGAATCTGAGCGGTAGTGATGACCACGTCACTGCGGATGGCATGGTCATGGATTGCCTGCTTCTGCCGCTGCCTGAACTCCTCAGTCTGCTCAACCGCATAACCTCCGGCAGCTGCATCATCCACAGCACCCTCCACCTCAATGAATTTTGCCCCAAGGCTCTGAACCTCCTCCTTTACTGCCGACCGGACATCAAAGGCTTCTACTTTTGCTCCTAGTTTTCGCGAGGTGGCAATGGCCTGTAATCCAGCTACCCCGGCTCCTAATATTAATACCTTCGCCGGCGTAATCGTACCGGCAGCAGTCATGAACATCGGGAAAAACGTGGGAAGATGCATGGCTGCATCCAAAACCGCACGGTAACCGGCTGCGGTGGCTTGCGAGGATAGAATGTCCATGGCCTGAGCTCGCGTCGTGCGAGGGACAATATCCATGCTAAATGAAGTTAACTTCTTGCTTAAGAGACTCTTAACTAGATCTTTCTCAGATAGTGGATTGAGAACCCCAACCCAAACCTGATCTTCCCGGATCAGCTTGAGCCACTCATCTTCCGGTGGCGATATTCTCAGCAGAAGATCAGCCTCTTTTATCATCTTCTCCAGATTCATAACCAGAGCTCCGACAGCTTCATAATCGTCATCGGAGGCATAAGCCCCGGCTCCGGCACCCGATTCAATCCAGACCGTGACTTTCTTGCTGATCAGATCTTTGACCGTTTCTGGCAGCATAGCTACCCGGTTCTCATCACTTCTTTCCTTTAAAATTCCAACAATCATAGCGGATAAATTAAACTACAAAAATAGCAAGTCAGAAATCTCGAAAGATACGGATTTGTCCAACGACATCCTTTTGCATGCTGGACTTGGAATTCCTAAAACTATCTCTAATTTTGCAGCTGATTTGAAAATGAATTCCCAAGCATTGCCATATCGCGCCTTTAGTGATAACCCCCGCATCCGGGTTATGTTAATGCTTTTGGGGTAGGCTTCACCCCGCCTGCCCCTGAACTTCCGGCCTGAGACCATTGGCCAATTCCCATCAACGATTTCTTGTTCCATGTAACTGCTAAACCATCCTGCGATGGTGCTATTTTATTTATGTTAAACCTCTGAGGAATGAAAAAGTTCAAATTTGAAACACTTCAGGTTCATGCCGGACAGATCCCTGATCCCGTAACGCTTAGCCGCGCAGTACCGATTTATCAAACAACCTCTTATGTTTTCCGTAGTGCGGATCATGCGGCGAACCTTTTTGAATTAGCTGAGCCGGGATATATCTATAGCCGCATCGGAAATCCAACAGTCGAAGTCTTTGAACAACGGATGGCCGCTCTTGAGGGTGGAGTCGGTGCCCTGGCTGTCTCCTCCGGTCACGCCGCCCAGTTCATCGCTCTCGCCAATCTGCTCCAGCCCGGGACAAACCTGGTCTCATCACCCTACCTCTATGGCGGCACCGTCTCGCAATTTAGACACAGTTTCCGACATCTCGGTATCGAGGTTAGGCTCGCAAAAAGTGATCACCCCGACGACCTCCTCCATGAGATTGACCAAAATAGCCGGGGAATCTACGTCGAAACTATTAGTAACCCCGGGTTTTTAGTCCCCGATTTCGAGGCTCTGGCTACTCTGGCTTCCCGGTTTGGGATTCCACTTATTGTGGATAATACGTTTGGTGGCGGTGGATATCTTTGTAAACCAATTGATTATGGAGCTAATATTATCGTTGAATCAGCTACCAAATGGGTCGGTGGCCATGGAACAACCATGGCAGGAGTCATTATCGATGCCGGAAATTTTCGCTGGGATAACGGTCTCTTTCCGCAAATGACCGAGCCGGCTCCTGAATATCATGGTATGAAATGGGTTAAACAGTTCGAAAATCAAGCTTTTATTGTGCGAGCTAGAGCTGTAGGATTGCGGGATTTTGGTCCGGCTTTGAACGCAATCGATGCTTTTCTGCTTATTCAGGGCTTGGAAACACTCTCCATCCGCCTCGAGCGGCAGTGTGATAATGCGCTGGAACTTGCCCGTTGGTTGCAATCTCACCCACAAGTGGAGCGTGTTAGCTATCCCGGACTTCCGAATCATTCATCACACCACCTGGCCAAAAAATACCTGAGTCACGGATTCGGTGGCGTCTTTTCCTTTATCCTAAAAGGAGAAAAGTCACAGACCCAACACCTGGTGGAGAAATTTGGCCTGGTCAGCCACCTGGCTAACGTCGGGGATTCGCGCACCCTGATTATCCAACCAGCCGCTACCACCCATCAACAACTATCAGAAAAGGACCAAATTGCTGCCGGAGTTCACCCTAATCTTTTTAGAGTATCGGTAGGTTTGGAACATATTGATGACCTTAAGGATGATTTCGCACAAGCCTTTAACCAAATTTATTAAGATGAAACAACAGATTTATCAACCTGAACAACCGCTGGAGCTGGAGTGTGGAGCTCATCTGACCAACTGGCAAGTGGCCTACCATACGTATGGCCGGCTGAATGAAAATGCTGATAATGTATTCTGGGTATGCCATGCGCTGACAGCCAACTCTGATGTAGCTGACTGGTGGCCGGGAATGGTTGGACCAGGTGCCCTGATGGATACCGATCGATATTTTATCGTCTGTGCCAATATTATCGGGTCCTGTTACGGCTCTACCGGACCCCTGTCTCTCAACCCGGATACGGGAAACCCTTGGCTTGATAAGTTCCCGCTTGTCACCGTCAGAGATTTGGTGCATGCTCATCAGATCTTGCGAAAACATCTTGGAATCAAGCATATCCATGCCATCATGGGAGGGTCCCTGGGCGGTCAGCAGGCTATCGAGTGGGCGATCTCCGAACCTGACCTGTTTAGCTGGCTGATTCCAGTGGCTACCAACGCCCACGCTTCGGCCTGGGGAATCGCCTTTAATGAGTCCCAACGAATGGCCATCCAGGCTGATCCTTCCTTTGGCCAAGGGCCCGATGGCGGCTTGAAGGGTATGGGAGCTGCACGCTCTATTGCATTGTTAAGTTATAGAAATCCAATAACTTACAAAAAGACCCAGACCGATCCCGATACCAATAAGCTGGAAAACTTCAAAGCCTGCTCCTATCAGCAGTATCAGGGTGAAAAGCTTAAAAAAAGGTTCAATGCATACTCATACACGACCCTGACTAAATGCCTCGATTCACACCATGTGGGCCGGGGGCGGGGAACCGTACAGCAAGCTCTGGCACAAATCAGAGCTACAACCTTGGCGATCGGAATCACAACCGATCTGCTTTTTCCACCTGAGGAACAACAACTGATTGCCGATCAAGTCCCCCGGGGACGTTTCTTCGAGATTAACTCAACTTACGGGCATGATGGTTTCCTGATCGAAACGGAAGCCATCGCCCATATCATCAAACCAATCATAAACATCAGCTAACATGACAAATGAGAAGAATAACAGCCTGGTTATCGGGTTGTTCGGTTTCGGTGTGGTGGGGCAGGGACTCTATCAGGTGCTCCAGGATGTTCAAACAGCTAACGCTACCATCAAATCGATTTGCGTGAAGCAAAAGGAGAAACTAAGAAGTCTGCCCCAGCACCTGTTTACCTTTGAGCCAGATGACTTGCTTAATGATAAGGATATCAATCTGATAGTGGAGCTGATCGATGATGCCGATGCTGCCTATCAGATTGTGAAAAGAGCTCTTCTGAATGGCAAATCAGTGGTGTCGGGTAATAAAAAGATGCTCGCCCATCATCTGGATGAGCTGATCGAGATACAGAAGGATAATTCTGTTGCCCTGCTCTACGATGCATCCGCCTGTGGCAGCATCCCAGTCATCCGCAATCTCGAAGAGTATTATGATAATGACCTGCTGCAATCCATCACCGGCATCTTGAATGGATCATCAAATTTCATCCTCTCAAGAATCTTTCAAGATAACTGGAGCTATGCCGATGCACTCAAACATGCTCAGGAGCTGGGCTTTGCTGAGAGCAATCCTACCTTTGATGTGGATGGGTATGACTCGATGTACAAGCTGGTCATCCTCGCCCTGCACGGATTTGGAACGCTCGTGGATCCCGCCGATGTTTTCCATTATGGCATCAGCACGATCTCCGACCATGATATCCGTTACGCTACGGAAAAAGGTCGGAAAATTAAGCTGGTAGCACAGGTTACCAAAATCAACGGTCGCCGATTCTCCCTGTTTGTCCTGCCTAAACTGATAACCCCTGAGGAGTACATCTATAATGTTGAAGATGAGTATAATGGAGTGATTATCGAAGGACAGTTTTATGATAAACAGTTCATGTTTGGTAAAGGTGCCGGTGCCTTTCCAACCGGATCAGCCGTTCTGTCGGATATTACCGCCCAGAAACATCATTATCGTTATGAGTATAAGAAACTTAACTTTTTTGATCCTCCCGTTGTTACCCGGAATATCAATCTGGAAGTGTATCTGAGATATCACGATTTGCTCGACCTGAGCCATTTTGATTTTGAAAGTATCTCGGAGAAATATGCCGGTCCGGATTACCATTATGTGATCGGAAAGATTAAATTGGAAACCTTGTACAATCTGAAGAATCTGATTCGTAAATTGAATGTGTTCATTGCCTGGACTGGAAAACTGGATATAAATGATTAAGCATCAGGCTTTTAATAAATTAAAAAAGGCTTTAGCTGCGGGTACCTTGTTGCTGGATGGGGCTACCGGAACCATGATTCAAAAGCTCGGTCTCAAAGAGGCCGACTACCGCATTGCCGGTCGGGATTCCGGAACGGCTGCCCAGGTGGGGAATTTTGATCTGCTTAATCTAGCACAGCCCGAGATGATTCAGCAGATTCACCAGCAGTATATTGAAGCCGGAGCGCAGATAATCGAGACTAATACATTCAATTCTAATGCGATATCTCAATCGGATTATGGCAATGCTGATCTCGTTTACGAGATGAACCTCCAGGCTGCCCGCATAGCACGGCGAGCTGCCGGCTCCGAAGTTTTTGTGGCGGGTTCCATGGGGCCAACCAATCGCACCGCCTCTTTGTCGCCAAGAGTAGAGGATCCGGGTTTCCGCAATATCACTTTCGACCAGCTCGCAGCAGCTTATCGGGAGCAGGTAGCCGGTCTGCTGGATGGAGGAGTGGATGCGCTATTGGTGGAAACTATTTTTGATACGCTCAATGCAAAGGCCGCGATCTATGGGATCTGGGAGGAGTTTGAATGCCGTGGAACGGAATGGCCAGTTATTCTGTCAGTTACGATCACTGATGCCAGCGGACGGACTCTCTCGGGCCAAACCCTGGAGGCCTTTTTTTATTCTATTCTCTATGCTGAACCGCTGGTTATCGGGTTGAACTGTTCCATGGGAGCAGAGGAGCTGTTGCCCTATCTCCGGGAGCTCAAACGTTTGGTGGAGCTGGAAAACCGCCATCTGACCAAGAGCAAACGTCAACTGTTTATATCGGCACACCCCAACGCCGGACTGCCTGATGAGATGGGAGATTACACCCAGTCGGCTCACGAAATGGCCCGCTGGATCCAGATCTTCCTGGAAGAGCACCTGGTCAATTTGGTGGGTGGTTGTTGCGGTACAACCCCGGAACATATCAGGGAGGTTTCGGCAGTGATCCAATCCATCGGAGAAACACCTGAGAAACAAAACCCACATAATCAGGATAATACACAGATAGCTCCACTGGTGTTAACCGGCCTCGAACCCCTGATCATCCGACCGGATTCCAATTTTGTCAATATTGGAGAACGGACCAATGTGGCTGGATCAAAGCGTTTTGCCCGTCTGATCAAGGAAGAGTAGTATGAGGAAGCCTTAAAGGTCGCCCGTCAGCAAATCGATGGAGGCGCTGTGATGATCGATATCTGTATGGATGACCCGCTGTTGGATGCTACCGAAGCCCTAACCCGCTTTTTGCGGATGGCCGGCACCGACCCGGATATCGCCAGGGTACCTTTCATGATCGATTCTTCGCGCTTTCCGGCTATCATCGAGGCTCTAAAGACTGTTCAGGGGAAGGCGGTGGTCAACTCTATCAGCTTAAAAGCCGGCGAGACCGTCTTCCTGCAACAGGCACGACTCCTACGGCGCTTCGGAGCTTCCATGGTGGTCATGCTCTTCGATGAAACCGGTCAGGCCGATACCCTGGAACGTAAAATTGCTGTCGCCAAGAGATCTTATCATTTACTGGTTGATGTCATAGGAGTTCCACCAGAGGATATCATATTGGATCCCAATGTATTGGCACTAGCCACCGGCATGGAGGAGCATAACAATTATGGAGTGGATTTTATCAAGGCTGCCCGCTGGATCAAGGAAAACCTGCCGGGAGCGCACATCTCCGGAGGTATCAGCAACTTGTCATTTGCCTTCCGAGGACGTCAAGCCATTCGTGAAGCCCTGCATGCGGTGTTCCTGTTTCATGCTATCCGCGCAGGTTTGGATATGGGAATTGTCAATCCTGAGCTGATTCAGGATTACGATGAGGTGGAACCTGCTCTGCTACAATTAGCTACGGATGTTGTCCTGAATCGGCGAAAAGATGCCACCGACCGCCTGCTGGCTTTTGCAGAACGTGCCTTGGAAACATCAGAACATAGTAAACAACAAGCGAACGAGTGGCGAAATCAGGAATCCCGTAAAAGGCTGATACACTCACTAGTAGCTGGCATTGCTGATTTTGTGGAAACCGATACCGAAGAGGTGAGAAAAGAGTTTCCATTTGCCCTCGATGTGATCGAAGGACCCCTCATGGATGGCATGGGCATCGTGGGTGATCGCTTTGGATCGGGAAAGATGTTTCTGCCCCAAGTGATTAAAAGCGCACGGGTGATGAAAAAAGCGGTGGCTTACCTGACTCCCTTTATCGAAGCCGAAAAAAGAGGTGGAACCGAATCAAAAGCCGGAAAGGCTATCCTGGCAACCGTCAAAGGAGACGTACATGATATCGGAAAAAACATTGTGGGGGTGATCCTGCAATGCAATAATTATCAGGTTATTGATCTGGGTGTTATGGTTCCGGCTGATCGGATCATTGAAACTGCCCAAAAAGAACAGGCTGATTTTATCGGCTTAAGCGGCCTCATCACACCCTCACTCGAAGAGATGACTTATGTAGCTGGCCAAATGAAGCGTCAGGGCCTCTCCATGCCTTTGCTGATTGGAGGAGCAACAACTTCAGAACTGCATACCGCCCTCAGAATTGATCCTGCATATCCGGGACCAGTAGTCCATGTGCGCGATGCTTCCCGCGTGATCCGGGTACTCTCTGATCTCTTCTCTCAACAACACCGTAATCAATATGTCGCTGACGTAAAATCAGCGTATGAACAGCAGCGAAAGGATTACGCCCTGATCGACCGGACTAGAGGCTATATCTCCCTGAAAGAGGCACGCGATAATCGGTTTGTTCTCGATCACGCGGTCTTGAAAGATCTCGGGAAATCCGAAATAGTGCCTGCTAAACCCGGAATTACTAAGTTTTTCGACTTCCCACTCCATGAGCTGATCCCGTATATCGACTGGACTTTCTTCCTCTATACCTGGGATATCCGGGGGCGGTTCCCAAAAGTTCTCGAAGATCCTATCAAGGGAGAAGAGGCCACCAAGCTGATTCAGGATGCTCATGATCTTCTGGATGGGATTGATGCTAATAAGTGGCTGATAGCCAATGGAGTAGTGGGAATCTTCCCGGCCAAAGCCAAGGGCGATGACCTGCTCCTTTTTGATCCCGTTAATCCCGATCAACGGCGGGAACGCTTTCATTTCCTGAGAAATCAAGAGAAGAAGGAGGACCAGATACCCAACCTCTGTCTGACCGATTTTATTCCATCAGGAGAGTCGGACAAACCCGGATGGATCGGACTATTTGCTGCCACTGCGGGGATAGGTGCGGACGTGAGGTCGCGTTACTATGCTGATAATCATGATGATTACCGAGCTTTGATGATCAAGGTGCTAGCCGATCGGCTGGCGGAGGCTTTTGCCGAGTATTTGCATGAGAGGGTCCGGAAAGAGATCTGGGGCTATGCTCCTGATGAACAGCTGGACACCGCTGGTCTGCTGAAGGAACACTTCCAAGGCATCCGACCGGCGATCGGTTACCCCAGCTGCCCCGATCATCAGGAGAAACAGACACTTTTCCGATTGATCGATCCGGAGGGACGAACTGGCATCCGCCTGACTGAAACCATGGCAATGGATCCTGGCGCTTCTGTTGCCGGATTCTATTTTGATCATCCTCAATCGCGATATTTTCAAGTGGGGCGCATCAGTGAGGACCAGGTTCTGGATTACGCGCGGAGAAAAAACTTGCCGGTGGAGGAGGTCGAAAAAAATCTGATCAACAATCTTAATTATAAATGAAAGTCACTGAGCATATTACAAAAGGAGGAGCTCCGAAAGTTTCCTTTGAAATTCTCCCACCAACAAAAGGATCAAGCATTAAAACCCTGTACGAGGCTCTGGACCCATTGATGGAGTTCCAACCTGCCTGCATCAATATTACCAATCATCAGCCTGAAATCGAATACTGGGAGCGACCAGACGGTTTGCTGAAACGACGGATTGTCAGCAAACGACCTGGGACCGTGGCAATAGCAGCCGCCATCATGAACCATTACCAGGTGGATGTGGTGCCTCACCTGATCTGCGGTGGCTTCTCCACAGAGGAAACCGAAAATGCCCTCATCGACCTACACTATCTCGGAATCCAAAACATCTTGTTGCTGCGGGGCGATGCCCATCCTTCAACTGGCCGCTTCATCCCTGATAAAAACGGTCACGAGCATACGATCGACCTGGTGAGGCAAGTTATTGATTTAAACCGCGGTGTGTACCTCGATCAGAATTTGCCCATGACTGAACCGACGGATTTCTGCACCGGAGTGGCCGGATATCCCGAGAAGCACATCGAAGCTCCCAACGCCGAAAGCGATCTGACCTTTCTCAAAGTCAAAGTGGATGCCGGTGCTGAATACATTGTGACTCAGATGTTTTTTGATAATTCGAAATTCTTCCGATTCGTGGAGGCGTGCCGGGAAATCGGGATCACCGTTCCCATCATCCCCGGATTGAAACCG
>JAAYIP010000024.1 GCA_012523435.1 Bacteroidales bacterium
CCGATGACGATATCCGGAAGTTTTTCCCCAGCCTTTTCCAGCTGTTTTTTAGCTTCCAGTCCGATGATGGTTTGATGGAGCATCACATGGTTGAGTACGCTGCCAAGGGAGTACTTTGTTGATCCGGTGGTATCGGAGACTGCGGCTTCTATGGCTTCGCTGATGGCTATACCGAGGCTGCCGGGGGTATCGGGCTGTTGTTCGAGCACCGATCTTCCTGCTTGGGTTTCCATGCTGGGGCTGGCGATGCACTGGGCGCCCCAGGTTTGCATCATCAGCTTGGGTAGCGGTTTTTGTTCAAAGCTGACACGCACCATAAATACTTTACAGTCGAGCCCAACGAGTGAGCAGGCAAAGGCCAGGGCTCCACCCCATTGTCCGGCACCTGTTTCGGTGGTCAGGTGCTTGGTGCCAGCCTGTTTGTTGTACCAAGCCTGTGCTACTGCCGTATTGGGTTTATGGCTGCCTCCGGGGGAGACGCTCTCATTTTTGAAATAGATGCGGGCGGGAGTTTTCAGAGCCTTTTCTAGCTCATAAGCACGGTACATCGGAGCGGGCCTCCAGCGGGTCAACAGACTCAGGATCTCTTCCGGGATGTCTATCCATCGCTTCGTGCTGTATTCCTGCTCAATAAGATTCATCGGAAAAACAGGGGCCCAGGCTTCTGGTGGAACCGGACCGTTAGGACTCATAAAAGGTGGACATTTGACATCGGCGGCAAGGTTATACCATTGCCTCGGCATCTCATTTTCGTCAAGGACGATTTTTCGGATCTGTGTCATATTGGTTTAAAAATTAAATGGATGATCATATTAAAAGCAGAACGGGCATGCTGTAAACAACATGCCCGTTCTGAATTGATAAGAAATAGCAAAGTTGGTTACAGCCACCCTTTTGGGGGATGCCAGCACCAATTAGCCATGTTCTTATTCAATATTGTTTGAATCATTGTTCGTAGAAAGTGGGTACAAATATTAGGTCCGGAAATGAATATTCCAAATACTTGCCAAAAAAAATGATCGATGGCCCCGATTTTATTATTCCGCTGCCTCCAAATCGACCTTTTCTACCTTTTGGATGTCTTTCTTATAAAAGAGCGATCCTACGAGGAACAGCACGGAGGCCAGAACCAGGAACAACGGAAGAATTGAAAGGGCAGTCTGAATATCGGTCCGGTCTGATATTGCTCCGATGACGATTGGTCCGAGTGAGGCGCCGAGCAGGTTTTGGATCACTACCGCAATGGCGTAGGAGGTGGCTCTGAGGCCGGGGTGAACCAGGTCCTGAGTAACCGCTCCGGCGGCCGGGATGAACATGGTCACCGTGACACCAACCAAGAGAAGGAAGACATACTGAAGCTGATCACGAAAGACGACGAAAGCAAAAAAGCAGATCACAGCAGCCACCAAAGAGGTGATGCCGGGCAAGACCAGGCGAGCATTCAGCTTCCGCCTTCTCCATCGATCGGCCAGAAATCCCCCCAAAGGTGCTCCAATAATAGCTAGAAGCATCACTAGAGATGCTTTGGTCCCAGCGGCTTTGGGTGCAATGTCGTACATCCTCTCAAAATAGGAGGGTAACCAGGTGAGGAGGGAGGTGGTCACAAAAACCGTTGCCATGAATCCAAAATAGGTCAAAATCAGAGAAGGCTTTTCAGAGAATTCATGGATAATATCTCTGGTACTCATCTTGATCTTGACAGCACTTTTCTCTTTGGCCTGAGGTTGACCATTCTTGAGTAACCGAACGGTTTTGTAATCTTTGCTGAAGAAAAAGAGGAGAGCCACGATCAGCCCCGGTAATGCCACGATACCAAAGGCACTTCGCCATCCCCACTGGGTGGCAATGATCCCTCCCGCAGCAACGCCAATAGCACTTCCCAGAGGAATAGCGGCGTTCCATAAACCCATCATCCAGGAGCGTTTATGCTCGGGATAAAGCCCCGAAATCATGGCTGAACCACCAGGCGCATAACCCGCTTCACCAATCCCGATAAAGGCCCGCGTGGAAAAGAGCTGCCCAAAATTTCGGGTTAAAGCCGCCGTTGCTGTGGCAATACTCCAAATGGCCGCCATGACACCAATGGTACGTCTCCTGCTCCACCGATCGATGATGATGGACACCGGAAAAGTAAATGCCACAATCGACCAGTAAACCACCGAAACAAGTACACCCAGCTGTGCGTCAGATAATCCCCATTCCTCTTTGATAAAAGGAAACAGCGACGTAACTACCAGTCGGTCAATGTAATCAAACATGTATAGGAGAAACAACAAAACGAAGAGATAATTCGTATACCTTTTTGAAAACAGGTACCCTGGGGGGGCTACACCGTGCTTTTTCATGGGGAAAAAATTAAGAATTTGTCTCAGGTACTCTTAGCCTCCGAAATTAGCCATTCAATACGATTTGCTGTTTCAGTACTTTTACCTAAAGCTTTTGCCATGCGTTACCTCATCCTCATTGCAGTATTTCTGCTGGTCTCTTGCAGTAACCAAGGGACAATCGAACTGTCCGACAAAGGGTTATCCGACTATGTGATCCAGATTCCGACCCATCCAACCAGTGAGGAAGAACGCGCAGCAGGGTTCCTTCAGACTTATGTTAAAAAATCCGGTGGAGCCGAATTGCCGATATTAACCGGTGAGCGTAATGGAGAAGAAAAAATCATCCAGATTCGGAGCGATTCTTCCATTGCTCATGAGGATGGATTCCATATCCGGGTCGCCGGCGACAGCCTAATCATCCTGGGTGGCCTGGATAAAGGTTGTATCTATGGCGTGATTGACCTGCTGGAGAAACAATTGGGTTGCCGGTTATATGCCCCAGGTTATGAGGTAGTCCCACAGAAGCAGAGAATCAAGATCCCAATGCTGAATTACACCGATGAGCCTGTCAAACAGTTTCGCTCAGTCAATGGGTTCTTTGGTATGGACCCAAATTACTGCGACTGGCATCGGCTGGATCAGGTGGATGTCCTGTTTGCAAGAGGGTATTATGTCCACACCTTCAATCGGTTAGTCCCTTGGGAGAAGTATTTCGACCAGCACCCTGAATATTACGCCTGGATGAACGGCAAACATATTATTGATCAGATCTGTCTGTCACACCCCGAGGTGTTGAAGATCGCCAAACAACAACTTAGAGAGGAGATGGAACAGCAACCAGATAAACTCTACTGGTCGGTTAGCCAAAATGATAATTTCTCCTATTGTCAGTGCCCCTCCTGCCAGAAAATCATCGAGGAAGAGGGTAGCCCCGCCGGTCCCATCATTCGGTTTGTCAATGAGTTGGCCCGGGAGTTTCCGGATAAGATCATCTCAACCCTGGCTTATCAATA
>JAAYIP010000195.1 GCA_012523435.1 Bacteroidales bacterium
CACATTTCCTCGGTGGAAACCATATCACCCCGCCAAGCCGCGATAACGTGATCAACCATGCCATCATCAAGAATGCCATTAAAGGGATTCAGGTGGACACCCTGAGCAACACGGAAAGGCCGATGCTGACCATCACCAACTCCCGCATCGAAAATATGACGGTGGCCGGAATCTACGCCCAGAGTACCACAATAGTGGCAGCTAACTGCTTGATAGCCAATTGCGGATCCTGGTGCGCGGCTTTGACACTGGGCGGCTCCTACGAGTTCTACCACTGTACCTTATCAAATAACTATGGGAGCTGGTACTCCTCCAGCGCCCGGGGTGAACCGACCCTGTTGCTGAATAACTTCTTTGTGTACAATGGCACTGCCTATGTGTATCATCTCTATAACGCCCTGTTTGCTAATTGCATCATCACCGGCAGCCGACCAATCGAAATCGGACTGGTCAATACTATCGATAAAGTTCCGGTGCCCGGACAGTTCAATTACGCGTTCGACTATTGCCTGGTGAAGGTCGATACCATGAAAACAGACGATCCGGAACGCTGGATCCAGATCGTGAAAAACCATGATCCACGTTTCGTTTCAGTTTTTAATCGTGATTATCAGTTAGATACGCTTTCTCCGGCGAAAGACCGGGGCAAGCCGGAATATGCCCAGCTCTTCCCGCTCGACCTGAATGGCCGCAGCCGACTGGCCGATACCAAGCCGGATATCGGTGCCTACGAACGTGAGGAGTAGAAGACAACGCGTTGCTTAATGATTCCAACTTTTTCTTTCCAGATGAAAATAGTAGCCCTCTTTTCCTTGCTCCTTCTCCTGTTTGCATCAACCTGCGACCGCCAGGTGGCACCGGGTGATTCGGATCCCAACCCATTCTACCGAGTGATGTTTTATAACGTCGAGAACCTTTTTGATGTGGTGGATGATCCTCAAACGAACGATCAGGAGTTTCTGCCGGAATCCTCAAAGTCGTGGACCAAAAAACGCTATGAGAACAAACTGGATAAAATCGCCCGGGTCATTCGTGATCTGGGAGGAGATACCTTACCTGCAGTCATTGGCCTCTGCGAAATCGAAAATCGGTTTACGCTGGACGATCTGACCCGCCGCTCACCCCTGAAAAGTGCTGGCTACCAGATTGTTCATCAGGAATCGCCCGACCAGCGTGGAATTGATGTTGGACTGCTCTATCGATCGGGATACTTTAAACTGCTCAACCATCGGTTTATCCGGGTGACTTTTCCCGATGAACCCCATATCGTCACCCGTGATATTCTTTACGCCAGCGGAATCCTTGGCAAGATCGATACCCTTCACCTGTTTGTCTCACATTGGCCATCCCGATCGGGTGGGGAAGTGCCATCCCGGCCACGGCGAATCCAGGTTGGTGAATTGATCCGTCATGCCGTTGACTCGGTTAAGGCACGCTCTCCCGAAGCCCGGATCATCATTATGGGTGATTTCAATGACGAACCCCACGATCTTAGCGTGCAGAAAGGGCTCGGTGCGGTTGGATCTGCAGAAACCCTGGATCCCCATGGGCTGTATGACCTGACCGGAATTTTGAAAAATGGTAAGCCCGGTGGTACCTATAAATATCTGGGCACCTGGAACCTCCTCGACCATTTCGTGGTATCGGGAATCATGCTTGATACCACTGCTTTGCTCTATACCAAGCCAACCGATATGCGCGTCTTTTCGCCGGAATATCTGCTCGAACGGGATGAGAAATACCTTGGGGTTAAACCAGCTCGCACGTATGGCGGACCCGTTTACTGGGGAGGATACAGTGACCACCTACCCATCTATCTGAATATCCGTTATCGTCGGGAAAAGTAGATTAGTCGCGCTTCTTGCGCACGCTATAGCCGGGCGCCCCAATCCGCTTGCCCATCACGCAGTAATTGCCGTGAACATAAGCTATCAAGCTTGAATCCAGTAGGTTAAGCTTTCCACTGACGGGATGAATCAGCTTCTCATTAACCTGAATATTCGTCACTTCTGCCAGGAACATGTGGTGAGTGCCCAGCTCCCGAACCTCGGTGACACGGCACTCGATATTTACCGGCGATTCCATGACGATGGGTGCTTTGATGGTTTTTGACGGACCGGGAGTGAGATTCATCTCTCTGAACTTGTTGTAGTCGCGCCCCGATCGGACCCCGCACCAGTCAACCTTGCGGGTCAGCTCGATCGTGGTGAGGTTGATCACAAATTCACCAGTGCGCTGAATGATCCCAAAAGAGTGACGTTCAGGTCTTACCGAGATATAGACCATCGGTGGGTCGGTGCACACTGTGCCAGTCCAGCCGATGGTAATCAGGTTGTACTCCTCTTCCGTCTCCCCGCAGCTTACCAACACAGCCGGTACCGGATAAACCATGTTACCAGGCTTAAAATCAGTCTTTTCCAATATTTTCATTTCTATTAAAGGGTACTTCGGTTCCGGGTTGCGGCACCAGTCCGAGCTCCTGACCGGTTTTCAGCATCAGTTGCCAGGCCTCTTCGCGGTTATTTTGTATCACGCCATCGAGAATGCTGTCTTTGATGACACTTTTGATGGTTCCAACCGGGCGGGAGGGTGGAATATTAAAAACGGCCATGATATCTTCTCCTGAAACCGGTGGTTGCCAGTTTCTTACCCGATCTTTTTCTTCGATTTCCTTCAGTTTTTCGCGTACCAGGGCGAAATTTTGCAGGTAGCGCACCACTTTTTCGCGGATACCGGAGGTGATATCGGCTTCGCAGAGTGTCATCAGGTCTTCGATATCATCGCCTGCTTCGAACAGCAGTCTTCTAACGGCCGAGTCGGTAACCGTATCTTCGGCCAGGACCACCGGTCTCATGTGGAGATTGACGATTTTCTGGACATACTTCATCTTTTCGTTGAGGGGCAGCTTGAGGCGCCGGAAGATTTGCGGAACCATCTTGGTGCCGATGAAATTGTGCCCGTGGAAGGTCCAGCCGTTTTCCGGGTCGAACCGTTTAGTCTGGGGCTTGGCGATATCGTGCAGGAGGGTGGCCCAGCGGAGCCAAAGGTTGTCCGTATTTGGGCTGATATTGTCCAGAACTTTGATGGTGTGCAGGAAGTTGTCCTTATGTCGAATGCCATTGCGCTCTTCGATGCCTTTCAGCGCATGCAACTCCGGAAACACGATCTCCAGCAGGCGGGTCTGGTCTAGGAGTCTGAATCCCACCGACGGTTGGCTTGAGAGGATGATTTTGTTCAGCTCTTCCGTGATTCGCTCCATAGATATAATATGGATCCGTTCACGATTTCGCTGTATTGCCGCCAAAGTGACTGGATCGATCTTAAACTGTAGCTGACTGGCAAACCGGATGGCTCGCATCATCCGCAGAGGATCATCGGAAAAGGTGATGTCTGGATCTAATGGGGTACGGATCACGCCATCAGCTAAGTCTTTCAGTCCGCCAAACCGATCAGTCAGTTGGCCAAAGTCTTGCTCATTCAGACTGATGCATAAGGCGTTGATGGTAAAATCCCGGCGCCGGAGGTCGTCTTCGAGGGTGCCACTCTCCACTGCTGGCTTGCGCGATTGAGGATCGTATGATTCCCTGCGGGCACCGACAATCTCGACATTCAATTCTCCATACCGAAGCATGGCGGTTCCAAAAGTCTTGAATATCTGAACGTTAGAAAAGTTTCGGTATTTTGAAAGCCTCTCAGCTAGCTCTACACCGCTACCTACGACCATAAAATCGATATCTTTTGAATCACGTCCCAGCAGCAGATCACGGACAAAACCGCCTACGACGTACACATTTGAGCCAATAGCAGCAGCTTCTCTGGCAACTTTTTGGAACACCGGATGCGAAAGACAGCGTGTAATCTGATCGGAAAGAGTCTCCATCATAGGTGACAAAATTACCAAAATAATGCTGTAAATAGCATTTGGTATGGGTGTTGAAGATATTGAACAAGTTAGATATGAAAATTTTTTATTTTTTTTTGTTTTGTGTTAAACCTTTGTTAATTTTAAGTGTTTAAGTTCTAGAAATACAAGAACAAAAAACATGGCATTAAAGCATTTAACTAAAGATACTTTTAAGCAGAAGATCTTCAATTTCGAAGAGAACACCGAGTGGAAATTTGAAGGGAACCTGCCAGTTTTAATTGATTTTTATGCTGATTGGTGTGCGCCTTGCAAGATGGTAGCACCGGTTCTCGAAGAGCTTGCAGAAGAGTACAAAGGAAAGATTGATATTTACAAGGTTGATACCGAAGATCAGAACGAGCTTGCTGCTATGTTTATGATCCAGAGTATCCCGTCGCTTCTGTTCATTCCGAAGGAAGGGCAGCCCGCGATGGCCAAGGGAGCCATGCCAAAGGATTCTTTCAAAAAAGCTTTCTCAGAGATATTGAAGGTAGAGTTAGATTAAGAGATTAGTGATTTTGGTTTGTTTGGTTTGGGTTAAGCCGGTACGGAATTAATTTTCCGGCCGGCTTTTAACTTTTCAGGCCGATCTATACCAAAGACTCGAAGCCTCGTCTCCTAAATGTCGAACCCGACTGTGAAGGCTACAAACTTCTCTTTCCGGTTGTAGAACTGATTGCTGATGCAACGACCGTTGTAGTACTGAAGCCCGATGCGGAACCGGCGACTATTTCGCTCCTGCGGGAAGAGGTACCCTCCGACAATCGATAGGTTAGGTGCGTAACTATTTAATTGATATGCACTTACGTTCACGGCGCTATACAAGCCCCCGATGTACGGGTTCTTGAAATAGTATTCCAACTCTGCCCCCAGCTGATAGCTTAAGTAAGCCTCAAAGTGGGGCTTGTTTGCTCGCCTGCCCATGAAGTCGCCGCCTGGCATAAAGAATCCGAAATCACCATAGACCTGAAGAATATCGAGCTGAGGATTTCGCAGGAACCAGAGAGGGCGAATAGCCATCATCATGATAAAATCATCCCTCACCGGCAGTGCGGTGGTGTTGGGATCGAAGTCGATTGGAGATTTTACCGTACCATAAGGGAATTCATCTCCGACATGCGTACAAATATGATGCTTTGAAAATTTCAGGCTGATCCACTCGGCCGGTTTGGCTGCAATGGCAAAATAGTATATCCCGTCGAGCCCGATGAGGTCGTTATTACCCCCTCGCATGAAAGTTGGGACCATGGCGCCCAGATCAACGGAGACACCCAGGTTGGGGTTACTTTTAGGGCTGAATCTCAGCAGCGACACCCGCACCCCCGGGAAGATCACCTGCTTGCCGAGGTAGCCCGCCCCACTATTGACCTGATCCTGGAAGTCGATGTCTCCATACTGGATATTCTGTATCGACACCTCGAACCGTCCACCAAGCGGATCGGCCAGATAGTTGGGATAGTGATGGTTAAAACTTACCAACTGTAGGTTCCAGGTCTTAATCGGTATCGTGAAACGAGGTTTCTGGGTTTGCCCAGTAACTGCCACCAAAGGCAGAAAGACAATCAGAAAAAGTATTGCTTTCTTCATGATTTTCAATAACTTAATTGATTTCGGCATACCATACATCATTGGACGGACCGTTGGCGTTGGTGTCGCCTCCCAGGATCCAGATCTTTTCATCGAATGGGATGAATCCATAAGAATAGCGGGCATTTATGTCAGATCCTTTGGAATCGATCGACCAGAGGTTGCCGGGTTGCTGCTTCCACATCGTGACCTGCGTTGTCTGGGCAAAATGGAAGTGCCCAGTCGAGTTGGTGGCTCCGGGGAAGGTATATAACGTGTTGTTATAGAAGGCTATCTGATGTTCAGTACGGTATAAATATCCCTGTTCGAAGCTGACGGTGTCACTTTCAGGAGTCCAGTGGATGCCATCCTCCGAGCTCCAGAGCCATTGCCAGTCGGGCCGCGGATGAGCCTGATTGTTGGTGCCTTCGAATATCACCCCATGGTTTCCACCCTGGTTATAGATCCGGCCCGATATGGGGTCAATACAGGCTGCATGGCCTGCCCGGATTCCGTAATCATTGCAGTGCAGGTTTTCCCAATGGATTCCATCAGATGAGCGCCAGGCATCGTTGAAATATTTCATGGAGTAACGGGCACTGCCACTTTCGAGCATCGTGCTACCGCCAATGAGGTACAGATAGTCCTGGTTTCCCTCCTTACGTGCCACCATCGCATGGTTCATCCGCGGAAACCAGTCAGCCAGCGAATCAATGACTGAGTGATAGGTTCGCTCCTTGACCAGCTGCCAGTTGGCTCCATCAGCGGATTTCCAAACGTCGTTGTTGTATTGGCGGTACCCGGTGGCTTCATCAACGGAGAAGCCGCCTGCCAGGTACAGGGCATCACCTGAGCCATCATTAAAAACCGTAACCGTATGGCCGCGGCGACCTTTCCAGGGGGCATCTCCCTGGATCAGTTCCCAATCTTTCCCATCAACCGAGCTCCAAACATCCTCATAGTATGGATCTTTGCTTCGTTCCCCTGGATTATAGCCGCCAAAAACCCACAGTTTATCCTGGAAAGCCACAGCTGCAAAATCGAGACGATCCTTCCATTGGGCATGGGCTGTAACCTTTGTCCAGCTAAAATCCCCATCATAAGGCGGAATCTCCCAATCTTCAAATGATATTAACTCACAGCTTGCCAATGTGATAGCCAAGGAAATGCCAACGATCCTAAATAGCTTCATGTGTTTGTCCGGTTAAAAAAGGCGAAGTTAGCTAATCAGCGAGAGTTTACGGGGGGTGTGACATTGCCGATTAACCGTTTGTAGCATTCAGTTTGACGAATGGGGGTTTTGCCTGTTTAATGGTGTGAAGAAAATTCATTTTTGTCTTTCCCTCCCCTTTTCCTTACCTTTGCTTTGTCCTCTAAGGGGGTGCCTGAAAACTACGGGCTGAGATCATACCCTTAGAACCTGATCCGGGTAATGCCGGCGAAGGGAGAATGGCCACGGGGACGTTTGGCCTGGTTTTAATTGCTAAATGCGATGTTTAAAAGGATTGCTATCTTACTGGCATCCTGTTTCATCGTTCTGGCTGCGCATGCGCAATTATCGATTACCGGGACAGTGACAGATGAACAGGATCAGCCCCTCGCGGGGGCACACGTGCTTCTGGATGGTACCCTGCAGGGTGTCATTACCAACCTTCAGGGTAACTTCAGTCTAACTAACTTAAAATCTGGTGATTATCAGCTACGAGTAACTTTTGTAGGCTTTAAACCACAGGAATACCCTGTGAGTCTAAAGGCTCCGGTTCATGTAAAAATCAAGCTCGAACCGGCATCGGTGATGGCTGGAGAGGTGCTCGTGAAAGCCACCCGGGCTAAACGAACCGATCCAGTCGCCTACACTAACGTATCAAAGGAGGAGTTGGGCGAAATGAGCCGGGCACAGGATATTCCCTACCTCCTGGCTTTAACCCCATCCGTCGTCTATACCAGTGATGGCGGTACCGGAGTTGGATATACGGGAATGCGGATCAGAGGTACTGATCCTACCCGTATCAATGTGACAGTCAACGGTATTCCCTTCAATAACAGCGAGTCACATGAGGTTTACTGGGTGGATATGCCCGATATCGTCTCCTCTACGGAGAATATCCAAATCCAACGGGGAGTAGGAACCTCAACCCAAGGCGCTGGAGCTTTCGGCGCTAATATCAACCTGCAAACCACCGCCTTGAATTCTAACCCCTACTCAAGTGTGAGTGCTTCGGCCGGATCCTTTAATACATGGAAAACAGCGATCAGCGCTGGTACCGGCCTTCTGGCAGATCACTTTAGCGTGGATGCCCGCCTCTCCCGAATCCATTCCGATGGGTTCATCGATCGCGCATTTACCGACCTCTCGTCGGTGTTTCTCTCCGGAGGCTATTTCTCCAAAAAGAGTATCGTGAAAGCAACATTCTTCACCGGCAAAGAACTAACCTACCAAGCCTGGGGCGGAGTGCCGTCGGAACTGCTCGAAACAAACCGAACCTATAATCCCTATACTTATGAGAATGAGGTAGATGATTATACTATGGAAAATTTGCAGCTGAGCTGGTCGCAGCAGTTTAATGCTAACCTCGATCAGACACTAGCGCTACATTATACCGGTGGTCGAGGTTATTACGAACAGTTTAAGGAAGATGCAAAACTGACTGATTATCTCATTGATCCATTAGTTGTTGGTTCAGAGGTGCTCAATCGTGCCGACCTGGTACGACGGAAATGGTTGGATAACACCTTTGTCGGGATGGTCTATTCGCTTAATTATCAGAAAAATAAGCTCAACCTTTCCGCCGGTGGAGGGATTAATCGTTACGATGGTGACCATTTTGGTCGGGTGATCTGGGCGGCTCTGGCACCGGGTGTGGGCCCCGATCATCAATATTATGATAACCGCGGCCTGAAATCAGAAGTGAGTCCGTTTATCCGGGCAAACTACAGCATCTTCAAAGGTGTTAACCTTTATGCTGATATGCAGTATCGGTTTATCGATTATCAGATTAAAGGGATAGATGATGATCAGCGGGTTGTGACCATGGAACGCCGATATCATTTTCTTAACCCTAAAGGCGGTGTGACGGTGGATCTGTCTGCCGGATCTCAGGCTTTTATCAGCTACGCTATCGCTCACCGCGAACCTCGACGTAACAATTTTACCGATGCCCGTCCGGGGCAGCTACCCCGACCGGAAACATTACGCGATCTGGAAGCTGGGTACCGCTTCTCATCTTCCATCCTGGCAACAGAGATCAACCTTTACTGGATGGATTATACCGATCAGCTGGTTCTGACAGGTGAGATCAATGATGTAGGCTCTCCGGTGATGGTTAATATCCCCGATAGTTATCGTGCTGGTGTTGAGCTTGCTGTGAAACTGACGCCAGTGCGAAGGCTCACGTGGGATGTGAACCTGACGCTGAGCCGAAACCGGGTACGTGATTTTATCGAATATGTGGATGATTGGGACACCGGGGAGCAGCGAGCTATTCCGCTTGGAGAAACACACCTGTCCTTTTCTCCCTCCATCATCGCCGGTAGCCGCATCACCTGGCTTGCAGGAGGAGTGTTAAAAGTATCATTTGACACGAAACTAGTTGGTAGTCAGTATATTGATAATAGTTCTGATTCGGACCGAATGCTCGATCCCTATCTGGTCAACAACCTCAACATCTCCTATCCGTTCAAGTGGCAAGATGCCGGGGAGGGGAGTCTGTTCCTTCAGGTGAACAACATCTTTAATGAACAGTATGAAACCAATGCTTGGGTTTACAGTTACTACTATGACGGAATCCGTTATAAAACTGATGGGTACTTTCCTCAGGCGGGGGTGAACTTTATGGTCGGGCTGAATATTGACCTGACAGGCTTCAAGAAACAGGCAGGTTCCTAAAACCACCAACCCAATGCAAGCCTTGGTGCGGTATATGGGAGGTAACGGGTGTAGGGGTTGTTGGGTGATTGTTGAAGCTTGATCCCAGCCTGGGCTGCTAGCATGAGGCTCCAGCCACGATTGAAGAGGATGGCATAGCCAGCCTCAGCGGCAAAACCAAGGGAATAGTATTGATTCAGACGATAATAGGCAGGGGTGATGACCGGGGCGGCGTAAAAACCACGCTGCCCCTCTTCACTATTCTTCTTTGAGAAATAGTAAGGCACTGCGATCTCTACACCAACAGTTGACATTTCATTCGGGAGTTCAGGCCTGAACTGTAGATCTGCAATAGGATGAAAACGAATACCAACGTGTCGGTTTATTGCATATTCAAAAGAGATTGGCAATACATTGATATTGATGAGTGATCGTTCGTAATCATCTTGCCCGGCTAAAGAAACGCCGGGTTGAATGCCGATAAAAAAACTGACCGGCCGGATCCGAATCTCCTGTACTTCTTGCGAAATACCCGCCAATGCCAGAGATAACCCCAAAAAAATAGTAGTGAACTTTGTGACTATGGTGATAGTTTTCATGGGATTAAGATACAAAAAAACATCCGGTACTCTTGAGAGCACCGGATGTTATCGGTTATTAACTTTAACGGATTATTGACCGCACTTTAGCACGACCTCAATTTCATACTTGGCAAGTTCGAGGAACTGACCAACCATGGCTTTTTTAAAGCTTTCGCAGGCAGCAGCGTTGTCGCCCTTGCCTTTCTGGGCGGTACCCAGCTCAAAGTAAAATTTTGCTTCTTTTTCGGCGTTATCTTCCTCAAGCTCAATCCCTTTGTTAGCTGTTTCGATGGCCTTATCCCAATTAGAGATTCCATTATAAGCTTTAGCTAGAAAGAATATGGCATCTTTACTGGTTGCATCGTATTTCATGGCTTTTTCCAAAGCTACTGCACCTTCTTCGTGCTTGTTGCTGTTCACTAACTTTGAGCCTTTCACTAGGAAATATTTCAGGCCGGCTTGTTGTGCCTGCCGGATCTCATTGGGGTTTCTGGAACTCATAGAGGCACTCTCAAGGGTTTTTTCGAATGCATCATCATTTTCGGCATCCCGGTAAATAAAAGCCTGAATCAGCCAAGCAGTGGTGTTCGATGAATCTAATCCCAGGGCTTTGGTTATGTTCTCTTGAGCTTTTTCGGTATTCTTAGCGTTGAGATAGGCATGGGCTTTCATCGAATGAATCCTTACCAGTGCAGAGATGCTCCGGGAGACAACCTCGGGGGTGTCATACTCTTTGCCGTATTTGAGGGCCTGTTCAAATGATCCGGTAGCGTTGTCCAGCTCTTTTGCTGAAGCTTGGTTGGTCCCCAGATTATAGTACGCTCCGGGAAGCTTGTTCTGAGCGGCGGCCTTGACCGAATCGGCTTCGGCACCCACTTGACCACAAGTGGTGATACACTCGTTGAGAGCCTGAATGGCTCCCGACGGATCACTTTTTATCAGCGGAAGGGCTGAATTGTAAAACTTTGTTGCCGCAGCAAGA
Organism: Bacteroidales bacterium; assembly: GCA_012523435.1. Classification (GTDB taxonomy): domain Bacteria; phylum Bacteroidota; class Bacteroidia; order Bacteroidales; family UBA12481; genus UBA12481. Next base: position 10,899 of record JAAYIP010000195.1, read on the forward strand.
TCCTGAGCGGAGAGCGAAACACTAAACCCTGCCATCAGGGAAATCGCTACTACGAAAAGGCGAATGGTCTTCAATTTCATCTTTAAAAATGCCATTATTAAACAGTTAGTGAAATACTTATTATTGGGCGGTAAAGTTATAAAAGTATCTAAAAAAGGAAACACCATTATCAATTCATTCAACCCTGTAGTCAATTGATTGATAGTTAGGTCTCCATTTCACGAAAAATCTTCTCGATTTCTTTGTTGGCTGAATGTAATTTCTTTTTGCAAATCTTGATTAACTCGACCACCCTTTTAAGATTAGCTCCCAACACATCTACATCCAACTCCTGATTCTCAATTTGGCTCAAGATTTCCTCAATCTCCTCAATCGCCTGGTGATAACTCAACTCATTTGGTGTCATATCGATTTTTTTCTTGCCTATGATTTAGTACCCGTAAACCTTACCGGTCATTTTAGTTGCTTTTATCCTCATTATTACTACGTTACGAATTGATGGCTCCGAGAATTCATAATTTTCGCCGGTATATTTCAGCATCACCAGTTTCATGATCCGGTATTTCTCGTCATAATCATCAATAAACTCAACGTTACCAAACAGGTTAACGCTTTTAAATTTCATCCCCCACGAGCAGCCAACCTCTTTGTGCCTGTAAAACAGTTCGTTGCCAACATTGAAGTTGATGCAAACGGATGGATTATTTTTAAGGATATCGAGCTTAAGACCTTTAGTATCAGCGTGGAGATATACAACACCTGATTCGTACGCGAAGTTCATCGGCACCACATAAGGGTTGTTTTCATTTGCCAGGCCTACATAACAAGTTTGGGCTTCGTTGATAATTTGGTCGATTTCGGTCTGTTTGGACAGAATTCGGGGACGCAACATCATGGTTGTTTTGTGTTTAAAGATTCGACAATACTATGTATTTCACCATCGGTCAAGCGGGTGGTCAGCTGGTCGTCGGCTTTTACCTCCTGTACACTTTTGAGTGGTTTGCCGTTCCTAAGCGTAATGGAGTAGCCCCGTGCCAGTAGCCGCAGCGGATCGTGCAGGCGGGTGGCTTCGCTGAAGATGGCCAGCTGCTGATCCTGCCATTTCACGAGGTTGATGGCGGAGCGCCTGGCCTGCTGCGCAAGATGATCGAGGTGTAGCTGTTTTTCTCGGGTTAAGCTTTTGATTCTCAGTCCTAAGCCTTCGGTAATCAGGTTGAGTTTCTCGGTTCCTAACTGAATAATCTCGCGTGCAGATTCTGCTGTTTGCGTGGAGAGCTCATCGATGGTGGCTTCAAAACGTTCTACTTCGTTGATTAGAAACTCTGCTGCGGCTGTTGGGGTTTTGCATCGGGTGTGGGCTACCAGGTCGAGAATGGTGTCGTCCTGTTCATGGCCGATGCCGGTGATAACGGGTAGGGGGAATTGTGTTACGGCTAATCCCAACTCAAAATGGTCGAAACTGCTCAGATCGATTTTGGAGCCTCCTCCGCGAATGATCACCACTGCATCGAAATGTTCGCTCACTGCGGCAATCCGGTCTAACGCGTTCATCATGGTTGGTGCCGTCTCACTACCTTGCATCACGGCTGCAAATAGTTTGGTGTAGAAGCAATATCCTCCATCATTGTGGGTCAGCTGGTTCATAAAGTCACCATAGCCGGCTGCGGTGGCCGAGGAGATAATGGCTATACGCTGTGGCACTACCGGCAGCTCAAGTTCCCGGTTCATCCCAAAAGTGCCGGTTTCTTCGAGCTTGCGGAGAATCTGAAGCCTGCGGGCAGCCATCTCACCCAACGTGTATTTAGGCTCAATATCTCTGATATTCAGGCTAAAAGAATAAACTTCGTGAAACTCAACCATGACTTTAACCATCACTTTAATTCCAGGGGCAAGTTCCTGCCCGGTGGTGGTCTCGAAGTATGGTTTGATCATCCGGAAAGTGCTCGACCAGATGGTTGCCCGCGCGCGGGCTAGGACTCTGTCACTATCAGGATCTTTTTCAATCAGTTCGAGATAGCAGTGGCCATTTCGGTTAACCGACAGCTCGCTAATTTCTGCGACGACCCAAACCGGTTCGGGAAAGCTTTGGAGGATCTGCTCCCTGATCCGCTGGTTAAGTTGTGAAAGTCCGGGTGCTTCAAACTCGGGCATCAAGGCTAGGGGGTTTTGGTGGAACGGACTACTTTTTCTACATACTGCCGATTGCCAGTCAAAACCCGGAGAAAATAGGTTCCTGGTGCCAGGTTTTCAAAGGCATGGATGGTGAAGCGGTTCAGGGAGGTGTACCCGGTGCTCATCTTCTCATAATGGAGCCGGGTGCCGGCCAGTGAATAGATCTCAAAGATGATATCCTGATGGCTGGGGGAGTAGAATTCTACGGTAAGCTGATCGGTAAAGGGGTTTGGGTAAACTCTAGCAAATGCTTCATTATCAGATTGTATCGGATTGATGCCCTGGATGAGAAACATCGCTTTGCCGAAATCAGGTAGTCCGTAACCAACGAGAGTATCGGGGGCATGGAATTGTGAGGCGCTGGCCCTCACTGCTTCGATGATTTTTATGGGTGGCAGGGCTCGATTTGACTGCCAGAGGCAGGCTACAAGTCCGCACACCAGTGGGGCGCTGTAGGAGGTGCCGTTGCCGCGGTACAGCATGCCATTGCTCCCGGCAACAGCAGTGCGCACCCCTTGCCCGGCAACATCTGGTTTCACTCTGCCATCAGCACTAGGACCGTGGGAAGTGAAGGAGGCAGGAACTCCAAGTGAATCTACCGCTCCAACGGCGAGAATGCTGTCAGCATCCACCGGGGCACCAATATAGCGCCAGTCGAGATCGCCGGAATTGCCGGCACTGTTTACCACCAAGATACCTTTCGAAGCAGCGATGTCGGCTGCAATAGTGGCCCGGGAGGTGTTCCCGTTCATGTCGCTGTAGCTGTGATCGGTAGCAGGATCGTCAAAGGTGGTGTACCCCAGCGATGAATTGATCATGTCGGCACCAACACTGTCGGCATACTCAGCACCAGCGACCCAGTTATCTTCTTCGATGATGTACTCGCTGGTGGCATTTTCAGTCCTAATTAGGTAATAGCTTGCTTTGGGGGCTGAACCGATCAGCTGGCCCGGTAGATTGGCTGCCATGATGGAGAGCACCTGGGTCCCGTGAGCGAATTCGGAGTACGTCACTGATCCCCCTTTAACAAAATCCCGTGTTCCTAGGATTCTGCCGTCATTTCGCAGACTGTCAAAGGCGGTAATTATGTGAGTATTGGTAAAGCCAGCATCCAGGACGGCGATCACAATCCCCTCACCGAGGTACCCTTGATTATGCAGTACATGACCATTCAACATCCCGATCTGGTGGGCAGACAAACCGTAATCCAGGGCAGTAGTATCTGTTCCTGGCGAGGTGGCATGGATGACCGACAGTGACGATTGAAATTTATCTTCAACTTTCCTGCTTTCTACAGACTGCCTGGCAGCTTTTATTTGCCTGACAAACCCCAGATTTTGTATCCTAGTGATCAGGTCGGGATCGGAAGTTTGAATCGTCACGGCATTGAACCATTTTGACGGATTAAGAACCACTGCTCCTAAACTAGTCAGGGAGTCTATATAAGATTGATTTACAGGGATATCCTCTAATGTAATGGGGATATTATACTGTGCTCGGCGTTGGATTGCCCGGGTGGAGAGGTACTCTTCCGGGCGGTCGATGGAGTAGGGGGAACTATTTTTATCGGTAAACTGGACCCAGAACTTTCCCGGAGCTGTCTGAGCGCTTAGAGGCAGGGTAAGGGCCAGTATCAGGATGGACAGGATCAGTTTCATAAGCAACCGCTTGGTTTTGGTGGGTAAAAATACAAAGGGTTACGCTTTTTCAAACGTAACCCTTTTCTCTTGAATTTCAGTATAGGTTATTTCACCTCTTCAAAATCTACGTCGGTAACCTCCTGGTCTTTCGGTCCACCACCAGAGTTTCCTCCTCCAGGTTTTGGTTCATCGGCACCGGGTTGAGGTCCGGCTTGCTGACCCTGCCGATACATCTCTTCCGAGGCGGCCTGGAAGATCTGGTTCAGATCGGCGGTTGCCTTATCGATAGCGTCCAGATCCTGGTTGCGATGAGCATCCTTCAGGCGTGTCAGGGCATCTTCTATGTTAGTTTTCTTATCCGCCGGCAGTTTGTCGCCAAACTCCTTAATTTGTTTCTCTGTCTGGAAAATCAGGCTGTCGGCTGCATTGAGTTTGTCAACTTTCTCGCGCTGTTTGCGGTCATCCTCGGCATGCTGTTGGGCTTCCTCTTTCATCCGATTGATTTCCTGGTCGCTCAAGCCCGAAGATGCTTCGATCCGGATCTTTTGTTCCCGGCCGGTACCTTTGTCTTTGGCCGAAACATTAAGGATCCCGTTGGCATGGATATCGAAGGTAACCTCGATCTGTGGGATTCCCCGCATGGCTGGTGGTATGCCGTCCAGGTTGAATCGTCCGATGGTGCGGTTCTGTGCGGCCATTGGGCGCTCGCCCTGGAGTACGTGAATCTCGACAGATGGCTGATTATCAGAAGCCGTGGTAAAAACTTCGGTCTTCTTTGTCGGGATAGTGGTATTGGCTTCGATGAGCTTGGTAAATACGCCGCCCAAGGTTTCAATACCCATGGAGAGTGG
>JAAYIP010000196.1 GCA_012523435.1 Bacteroidales bacterium
CGGCATGGGGTAGGTGGTCAGAATTCGTCGGATCTCCTGTTCCAGATCGACACCATCACTTTGTAACTCTTTTGCGGCCTGGGCGAAACTCGGCTGCTTTCGCATCTCACTGATGATTTCGAGGCAAGCGGTATAAATAGGTGCTTCTGTTCCGCGTTTCAGCCAGGATTCGAGGTAGGCATAATGCCGGGGTTCTGAGGCCAGGGAGCGGAGGTACCAGGCTCTCTCCACCGGACTCCCGGCTGATTCTACGGAGGCCATGATCATCTTTTCGACCCGTTTGGTCAGAGATTTCTTCCCGGCCACCAACTCCAGGGTTTTCCCCAGCAGGAGGGAGCGGCTTCGCCAGGTTTTGGTGTCATCAATGGTTTTGAGCAGCGCACCCAGATCGGTATAAACCGCATTCTGTTGCACGGCTTCGGCTGCTGCAACCGACAAACTGGGATCCTCACCGGATACCAGACGGAGAACATTCCCCACCGCTTTATTCCATGGGATGAGCTTCATAGAAGTGAGAACGCCCACTTTGACGCGATAGTCCTCATCGGATTCCAGGATTGATTTGCACAGCGGCCAGGCTTTCTCATCCTCTGCCCGAATCACTGCTTTGATTAGGTTGGCACGAATCAGAGGATCCCGTTCACGGGTAAAAACCAGCCGGATAGAATCAGGTCGCTGTTGTAGCCACTCCATGGCGGCATAGCGCCCCAGGTGATAGGACGCATAAACCGATCCGGTCTTGGTGGTGCCGTCGAGTAATATATTAATTACCTGACTGTTTCCCTGGTCCGACTGCATGCCTCGCAAGGCCATTCGCAGGATTCCGGCCACCTGGCCTTCACGCTCTTCAAAGGCTGCATCCAGGCCGGTCAGATACTCCAATTCTTGTTCACCTCCACATTTGCCCAGCGCTTCGTACAACATCCCCCGTACAATTGGATCTTGTTCATTATCAATAAATTTTCTTATTACAGGGACTGCATCCTGATGAAAAGTCTGGCCCAAAGCCCAGGCGCCCATCATTCTAACCCGGGGAAGATCAACCCTGGTGGCCATGTAGAGGCTGTCCACCACTGCAGGATCCTGCACGCTACCAAAACAGAACAGGGCTTCTCCACGGTGTTCTGGGTTTTCTGATCGCAGATAGGGCAGCAATCCGGTCACATCGCGGCGATCAGCACAATTATGGATCTCCCTGATAATCGGATCATTGAACTTATTATCACCCTGTGCCCGAAGCTGGGCGGACAACATCAGCACAAAAACGGCGATTGTTTTTGCACAAAGACTGGCAAAGGAAAAATTAATCCTCAATGGCATCATAAAGAGTCTGAAGTATAGATTTTCGAATCAAGAGGCTGGAAAGGCGGTTATTATCGCGGGTAGGGTAAACCCGGTTGCTCAGAAAGATAAACAGAAGGCCCGATTCAGGATCAGCCCAGACGAACGTCCCGGTATATCCCGAATGGCCAAAACTCTTGGGTGAAGCTGATGGGCATGGGTAAGAATCTTCCCAGCTGAGCTGAAGGTTATCTATCGATGGTTTATCAAACCCCAGTCCGCGGCGTACGCCTGTCGGTGCATATTGATAGCGGGTAAACTCACTAATCACGGATGATGACAATAAACGCTCTCCTCCATACATCCCCTCCCAAAGGTACATCTGAAACACCTTAGCTATATCGATCGCTTTACCGAAAAGCCCGGCATTTCCACTAACTCCACCAAGCATGGCTGCTCCCTCGTCATGGACAAAACCATGAAGCTGCTCCATCCGGAAGAATGTGTCTCGTTCAGTTGGGACAATCCGCTCCAGCGGAACCTTTTGTAATGGATTATATACAAGGTCATTAGCACCAAGTGGGCCATAAAACTCTTCCTGTAAAAAATCCTGATAATCTTTTTCTGCCAACTGTTCGATGATTTTAGGCCAGATATGAAAACCAAGGTCGGAGTACACATATCGCTTTCGTTTCAGCACCTGAGTATCGCGGATTGCCTGGTAAATTACCGAATCGTACCCGGCATATCGCCAAAGGTTTGCCGAGACCCTTACTGGAAACAGCTCGCTGGAATCGGGTTCCAGCGTATTGGGCTTATAGGAACCATCGGGTTCACGGGTATCAACCCAGAATGGGATCCATCCGGGGAGTCGACCGACATGGGCCATCACCTCGCGTATGGTAATTCGCGCCTTATCTGTCCTTTTAAAATCTGGCCAATAATGGCAGAACCGGTCGTTAAGCTTCAGCTTTTTCTGGTCATACAATTTCATCACTGCCGGTGTCACAGCTGACACCTTAGTCATTGAAGCCAGGTCGAACAAATCATTCCGGTCCACCTGTCTGTCAGACTCATAGGTATGGGTTCCGTAGCACTCATGGAAGAAAACCTGCCCGTTTCTCACGGCCAGCACTTCGCAACCTGGGTAAGCTCCCGCCGTGATGCCTGCTTGGGAGATCGAATCAATCCGTGAGCGAAGAAATTCACCATTCAGTCCGGCCATTTCGGGCGTAGTAAAGGAAAGCCTGATGCCTCCCCGCGTATCCAGCCCGTCACCGCACTGATAAAACGGCATTGCGCTAACTGGCAATCGGCCACTCGCCCCGATGCCACCGA
>JAAYIP010000197.1 GCA_012523435.1 Bacteroidales bacterium
GGAAACAAAGACCATTTCTCGGGTGATGTTCAAATCGGGATGCTAACCTCACGTGCTAACCTTCAGGGACCCATCAACAAAAACAAGACTTCTTTTATCCTCTCAGCCCGTGCCTTTTACTCACCTGTTCTCCAACTGTTCAAGTCAGATTTTACCTATGGATTCCAAGATTATTTCGTGAAAGTGAATCATGAATTTGCCAAAAAGAGCAGTTTGTCGGGCATTGTTTTTCATACCAATGATCTCCTGAAGGCAGGACTGCTAATAGTTGATGAAGGGGAGAAAAAGTCAAATTACATCAAGATCGGCTGGTCAAACACCATGTATTCGCTCATTTGGAATTACCGGATTAGTTCCGGGATGAACATGCGAGCCCAGGTTTATCATTCCGGTTACTATTATGATCTGGGGTTGAATGTTGACCAAAAAGAGGCGAAATATTCAATGAACAGCACCAACCGTGCCATGATCAATGGTTTTGATCTGAATTATTCGGTTTACCGGAAGATCAAAACCTCTTTCGGCTTACAGCTGAAGCAGTATGACTTCAGTACCGGCGAAGGAGCTTTTAAGGATTTTGGCATCGGTGTAGCCGGCATTGATACCGTATTTGCAGGATTCATTGAAAAACCGCTAGAAGGAAGCCTGTATGTCAGCCAGGGAACCCATTTTACGAACCGGTTAAGGGGTACATGGGGAACCAGGGCTACCCTTTTCTACAATGGGGTGAAATCTGTCAGTATAGAACCCCGGCTTAACCTCGAATATGAGCTTAAAAAAAGGATCAGTCTGGTGCTGTCTTATGCTCGGATGACTCAACCGCTGCATTTAATCAGCCTTAATTATTCCGATATGCCGACTGATTTCTGGATGGCAAGTAACACCAGGTATGCACCGGAAATCTCCGATCAGGTTTCGACCGGGGCCAATATTGATATTAACGGAATCGACCGTATCGATATAATCGGTTATTACAAATGCTTTCGGAACCTCTTGTACACCAACCAGACGATCCCAATCCTTTTAGGTAATTTTAGTGAACGTGAAGGGCAGTTTTTCCAGGGTATCGGTCGATCTATTGGGCTTGAAATTCTCTGGCGGCATGACGGAGGCAGTTTAAACGGTTGGATATCTTCAACCATATCCAAAACAACCCGTAACTTTAGTGAAATTAATGAAGGTCAGCCCTTTCGGTTCGGAAATGACCGGCCTCTGTTTATTGCGACCTGTTGGATTTACAATCTTACTGAACGGATTAACTTTTCTGCCCAATGGTTTTTCGGATCGGGCAAGCCCATAACACTTCCTGGTCAGAAATATTCCCTGGATGGAACACAATATGTCCTCTTTGATTATTCCGAATTGAATACCTATCGGATGAAACCCATCCATCGGCTGGACGTCGGAGCCAACTTTTCTACCGAACACAAGTGGGGCACTTCAACCTGGAACCTCAGTATAATAAACGTGTATAACCGACAGAATCCATTCTTTTATACTATTGAGGTTGTTAAGGAGCCAAATGCAAACCGATATGAACTTAGAGCGAATCAGACAAGCTTTTTCCCCTTCCTGCCGTCAATAAGCTATCGGATTATGCTTAATTAGTTGATCCTTATAACGTTGATCGCAACTCAGAAAA
>JAAYIP010000198.1 GCA_012523435.1 Bacteroidales bacterium
AATGGTGCCGCCAACGAGGTGCAGATCCCGGGTATGATAATTTCCTGTCATTCCTTACCGGCGCAATCGATGCCCTCCTCGCTGCTCAGAATGCCGCACTAGCAGCGGAGGATCAGGGACTGGGTATCTGCTATCTGGGTACAGTGACCTGGATGGCACACCGGTTTATCGAGATCCTGGAGCTACCCCAACTGGTGGTGCCAGTTGCAGCTTTTGTCCTGGGTTACCCGGATGAACAGCCCGATCTGACTGATCGGCTGCCTCTTGAGGGTATCGTCCATAACGAAAAATACCAGGATTACCAACCAACCAGGATTGACCAGATCTATCAGCCTCAAGAAGCGCTGCCCTCTACAGCCAATCTGATAATCGAGAATGATTTGGAATCACTGGCCCAAATTTTTACAGAAAAGCGTTACACCAGAAAAGATAATCGCCAATTTTCACGTTTATTCCTGGAAGTTTTAGAGAAACAGGGATTTATGGTGAATGATGGTGAATGATGGTGAATAATAGGAAAGGGTAACTGCTATCAGGATAGGTCCGATCATATTGATCGTATGTCTATTCCTGCAACCGGGCTATCTGCTCAGCCAGGATCAGAGCGCGATTGGAATTCATCCAACCTTTGGACAGGATCCTTTCGCTAAAAGAATTCTTCGGCAAACCAATCTGAATCCAACCGGTTTCGTAACAGTGGATGATGTTAAGCCATTGGTAAACAGTCTTTTAAAATCATATGAGGACAATGGCTACCCGTTTGCCAGGATCTGGCTGGATTCTCTGCGACTGGAAAAGGATCAGATTGAAGCAACACTAAATCTCGACCGGGGACCACGGATTACCTACGACACCATCCTTAATCGAACCGGAATACGCCTCTCTCCCGCTGTCATGAACAGGATAATCAACCTGTTCCCGGGGGATCTGTTTAGCGAAACCAAGCTACGCGATGCTTCTCGCCGGATTGCGGCTACCGGTTTCCTCCGTGAAGCCAGAACCATGGAGGTGGGCTTTCATAGCAACCTGGCCAGCCTGTTCCTCTTCCCGGAACGAACACCCTCCAACCGCTTCGACGGATGGATAGGTCTGGCTCCAGGCGCCTCCTCGGGCGAGGGAATCACCCTGGCAGGATCAGTGCTGATGGAATTCTATAATCTGCTGGGTCAGGCCGAATCATGGAACCTAAACTGGAAACGAAATCAGGACCAGTCTCAGCGAATGCTTCTGACCGCTTCAGTCCCCTTCTTGCTTGGCTTGCCGGCAGGAATAGGAGCCCGATTCGACCTCCTGCGCCAGGATACCTCCTACCTCAACCTGACCTGGGAGCTGGGAATTCCTTACTATTTTAAACCTAACCACCAATTGTATCTCTTCTATCGCTCACGAAAAAGTCAGTTCCTCCATAATCCGAACGATCAACCCAATTCTTCACTCCAGCCATTTGATCTTTGGTTAACTGGTATATCATGGAATATCAGGTCATTGGATGACATTATTAATCCTCAAAAAGGTATCTCCTGCCAAGCCGAAGCCTCCATCGGTCGGAAAACAGTCCAGGAAATGACAACCCCCCTGAAACAATCGGAATTTGTAACAGCCATTGCAGCCTTTATTCCAATTATTCCTCGGCTGGTGGTATCCCCGACGGTACAATCCGGCATCAGAATATCCGACCTTGCGCTGGATAATGAACGCTATCGCCTGGGGGGATATCAACATATGAGAGGATTTGATGAGGAGACTTTTCTGGCCGATCGTTATCTGACAGGATCCCTTGAGCTGAGATACCTCCTGGATCGCCACTCCCATCTGTTGGTCCTGACCGATTTTGGATTGCTCTCCTATCACCAGGAGGAGTCTTGGGTAATCCGTAAACCGTTTAGTCTGGGTTTTGGAGGCCAGTTTCGCACTGGAGGCGGAATCATCCGAATCCTGTTCGCAGCAGGGTCAACGACAGAATCACCCATGAACCTCCGCTCTGCAAAAATCCACCTGGGCTATGTGGGCCTCTTTTAGAAAATTGACTTAAGTTTGCCACACTTTTATCTTTTACCTATGATCGAATCAACAATTAGAAAACCGCTGGCCTTGATTACTGGGGCAACCGCCGGAATCGGCCAGGCTACTGCCATCAGGCTCGCTGGCGAAGGCTACCGACTGCTGCTGGCTGGTCGGCGTGCCGAAAGACTAAAACTCCTGGCTTCTGACTTGAAAACTCACTATGGGGCTGAATGCTATTGTGTTGAGGTGGATGTGCGTAACCTCAAACAGCTGACCGAAACTATTAATAACCTTCCCCCCGACTGGAAAGAGATCGATGTCCTGATCAATAATGCAGGCCTGGCGGCTGGTCTGGATCCAGTGCAGTTTGGGTCATTCGACGACTGGAACCAAATGATCGATACGAATATCAAAGGAACTCTCTTCCTGACCCGACTGGTCGCTCCCGGAATGATCGATCGTAAACGTGGGCATATTATCAATATTAGCTCTATCGCAGGGAAAGAGGTCTATGCTAATGGATCAGTGTATTGCGCGACGAAACATGCTGTTGAGGCCTTAACACTAGGTATGCGAATCGATTTCGTACCCTACGGAATCAAAGTATCCTCGGTAAGCCCGGGTGCTGTTGAAACAGAATTCTCTATGGTCAGATTCAAAGGTGACGGAGAACGAGCCAAAAAGGTCTATGAGGGTTTTGATCCGTTGCAAGCCGAAGATATCGCCGATGCTATCTCCTATATCCTGTCGCGCCCTAGCCATGTGAATATCCAAGATATCCTGATAATGCCCGCCGCACAAGCCAGCTCTACAGTCCTCTTCAAAAATTCGGTTGAAGGCTCTAAATGATAGAAAAACAGCGGGATAGCGCCGAAATGTTCGATCAGATTGCAGGAACTTATGATTTTCTGAACCATCTGCTCTCTTTTAACATTGATCGGCGGTGGCGCCGAGTGGCCGTCAAAACGCTGATCGACCTGCACCCGCAACGTATCCTGGATGTCGCAACCGGAACAGCCGATCTCGCCTTGGCTGCTCTGCGTCTGAATCCCAAGGAAATTGTCGGGGTTGATGTGTCCCAAAAAATGCTGGACATCGCGAAAATGAAGGTGGAGAAAAGAAATTTGGGACACCAAATCCACTTTCAACAGGCAGCTGCCGAAAGCCTCCCGTTCGACGAGTCGACCTTTGATGCAGCTATGGTGGCTTTCGGCGTCAGGAATTTCAACGACCCATTAATCGGCCTGACAGAAATATTCCGGGTGCTGCGCCCGAATGGCCGCCTGGTCATCCTGGAATTTACCCTCCCCAATAATCGGTTGATGCTAAACCTGTACCGATTCTATTTTCACCGCTTGCTGCCGCGTATTGGCCAATTGTTTTCAAAAGATTTTCCAGCTTATCAATATTTGCC